>NZ_JANPLK010000062.1 GCF_031426495.1 Gemmatimonas sp.
GGACTTCATCGAGCACTGGTACAATAGGGAGCGGCAGCACTCCACGTTAGGCTTCGTGAGTCCGCAACAGTACGAGGACCAGCTCCGTCAAATGGCGCGAGCAGCGTAAACCATGTGTCCGTCAAATCGGGTCAGGTCCAATATCGTGACACACAGCAGCTGCACTTTCCGGTGAGCGATACGCATGGCGATACCCTCGGATAGCCAGTAAACCCTCGCGGCATTGGCATCGGCGGCATTCGCCGTGGAGTTGCCACGAGCTACTTTGTCAAGTCCACGACGGCTCCGCAATACCAAAACGCGAGATTTAGCGCCCACGCTGGTGACCGGCATCACCGGATAGTTACAGAACGAACGGCGGCCCTGCCTTCTCTCTGGGACCCTCATAGTCTGAGGTCCGCGCCTGGAAGCTCGGAAAGGCGCGCGTTGGCACCAAGCCGGATGAAGTCAGGAGAAGGCACCAGCCTCTGATCAGTCTCAGGAAATCGGGCGGCGTGGGCGAAAGGGCCCAGCTGTGACGAGCGTCACGGCTGAGCCTTTGTCCCCTACCGCAGCAAAAGGATCAACCGAGGCTCTGTTCCGTAACTGCGTAGGTTTCCCGCGGTGCGATGCACGAAGGCCACTACCCTTGCCTCAATGCTGACTTCCCTGAAGGCCCGAGAACGACGGATCCACCACAGTTACGTCTGTCCGCTCCGCCCATCCCTGGCGCAGCGCCGCCGGGTCCTCACGCCGTCAATGGATCGAGATGCAGACGTCGTCGGTGCCCGGCGTGTATCGCCGCACCTTGGACGCGCTGAGCACGGCTAAGGTGAGACTTAACGCGTCTTGCTCGTCGCCCGGCGCCACAGATCCGTCGTGCGCTAATTGAGCGGGCAGATCGCGCGGAAGCAGCATGGTTTCAATTTGCCCGCGCGGTGGTGCCGGCACGACCGTCGGAGGCTTCTGCGCGCTATCGGGCTCAACCCCTCAGCGCGACGGCCCCGTACATCATCCTTGCAGCAGCGGATTCGACGCGATGCGCTGTCGAAAGACTACCGCAGTCGTGGCACTCGTGGCCGTGTCAAATGTCGCACGTGTCGCGAAAGTCCAGCAGCACGTTCTCCTCGCATGAGAGCGTGGGCCGAATGGATTCTGGCTCTCGCATCGCGACGGCGTACTCGTCCGCCGACATGGAAACGGCAATGAGAGGTGGGTCGTCCCCAGCCCACTGCACTACCGGCCATCGGCCATCCGCCGCGTTCGCGAGTTGCGCGATGCCGGCTTCCATTTCCGCGTAGGCAGCTTCTGACGGCACCGTGACGATCAGCCAGCGCTCGAAGTAGGGCGCACCGCCCATCCCCGCATAGTCAACGTGGCCCCCAAACGTTGCAACGAGGTCCACGAGTTGGGACTCAAGTCGGATCCAGCGGGATGCCTCGCTTCCAGATCGCTGCAGGAAAAGACTCGTATGGCACGGCGGGGCCGAGCCGGATGTCGAAGAGCGCAGATTCATGCCACCAGACTACCGCGCTTGCTGACGTTCGCCCGATGTGCGTCATCGGCTGGCTCTGTTTGGTACCCCGCTAAACCCTTCATTCCGAGCGGACATCGACGGATTAGCCCGAGGATGCGTCGCACATTCCGCAGCGGGAGCAGCTGCATGTCGGCCTAGACTGTGGGTATGACCCACATGGACGCATTTCGCCAACACCACCGCGACCTTGATCGCGCCGCTGCACCGTACTACTCGAGTGGACGCGCGGGCAGACCGGAGCGCCTTTGGAGCCCCCGCGAACTCCCCGAGGCCCTGTCGCCTACCCCGCTCGTCCGAATGTCGCTGCGAGGATGCGGCAGCGCGCGTTGCCGGATCTACCTGCGGTCCCTCGACCTGACGGTGCGCGCCGCCGCCATCTGGTGTGGGACCTTCCCCATCGGTCGGGTCCCCGATCTGGTCGACCGAGGCCTGACTCGAGAGTTCGTGTTCGTGGCACCGAGCCTCGTGATCGCCAAGGTTGCGCACGAAATCTTGAGTGCGCACTTGGACGACGAGCGGATCCCCCATGGCGGACGGCTGGAGTACGTCCACGCGGGCAGCGCGGAGACTGGCATCGACGCGTCCGACGTTGTGTTCGGGCTAAACGGCCGGATTTCCCTGTCGCAGCGCTGCTGGGCGAATCACCTCTTGCATTCGGTGCGTGCGCCGTGGCAAACTCGCGGGAAGTGCCTCGTGCTGCCCTGAGTGCAGGCAATGCGGGGCGAGCTAATCGGAGCGGGCGACTTGACGGCCTGGGACGCGACGCGCGCCGAGCGCTGCGGATCGGGACCAGCGAGGGCCCCTCCCACTGCACCGGGGGACCGCAGCTTGCCGTCCCCGTGCAATGGCGAGCGATCCGCCGGATCCGTTACGTTTTGTGCGGCGGTCGCGGCGAGACTCATGTCGCGCGAGCTCGCCGTCGATATTCGTGATCGTGGCGCGCTTGCCCGGCACGGCTGGCGACGATGCAGGCAGGATGGCGACCCCATCCGCTCGTTTGGGCCAGTTGTCTTCCGCAGTGCAGTGTCCCTTGACACCGGCCTCCGGATAGCCTAGCCTTAACATAACAATAGCCCCCCCGCTGACCGACGCGCTTTCTGGCGTCGATCCGGCGCCGTGGGGGCTTTTTGTATTCCGCAGTTTGCCTGCCCTCCCACGCTGGGTTGTTCGATGACCGGCAGTGCCCCTGTCGTGAGCTCCGTGGCGTCTATCACGGCCCCTGTGCGTCGGACGTACGTCAAGCCGGCCCTCGACCCGGCCGCACTCCTGCAGCACGTGATGGCACGTGGCCTCGTGGTGGCGGACCCGGCGGCCGCGTTCCGTGCCCTCGCTACCATCGGCTACTACCGGCTGCTCATCTACATGCGGGCACTGCAGGCGCCACGCGGCAAGGTCTTCAATCCGGGCGCCACCTTTGAGCAGCTGGTCACGCTCTACGACTTCGACCGTGCGTTGCGACTGCTTTGCATGGACGGCATCGAGCGTATCGAGGTCGCACTGCGGGCGTCGATCACGCACCGCGTCGCGGTGCCACACGGCCCCCACTTCTACGAAGACGCCGCTTTCTTCGTCTCAACGCCTTGGTTCAAGCACGGGGCGCTGCTCACGAAACTCGACGAGTGCGAAAGCTTGGGCATCACGCACTACCAGCAGACGTATGGGAGCCCGTCGCGTCCACCCGTGTGGGTCGTACTCGAGGCCGCCACGTTCGGGACGTTGTCGCGCACCTACTCCGGACTGCTGCCAGTGCATCAGCTTAGCGTCGCGCGAGACTTCGCACTCCCCGTGGCGATCCTGGTGTCGTGGTTTCGCGCGCTCAGCGGTCTCCGGAACTTGTGCGCGCACCATGGCCGCCTGTGGAACGCGCGCATTCTGATCAACGCTCCGAAACCGGCCTACAAGTTTGCCGCGCAGTTCGACAACGTGCAGACTACCCACGCACACCTTGTCGTCGTTGGTGCGCTCTTGCAGCAGGTGGATCCTGCAGCGCAGCTGTGGACCCAAAAACTTCGCGATTTGTTTCACTCGTATCCGAGCGTCGCGCCGTCCGCCCTCGGATTTCCTAGCCGATGGGAGTCGGATCCGTTCTGGCGCTGATCGGCTGACCGCGCGGACGCCGCGAACCGAGGCTGAGCAGGAGACATTCGCTGCGCTCCTGCACAAGCTGTTGTCCTCGATGGACGCAAACGACACGGAACGCCACACACTCTGCCGCTTCTGCGATGATCGCGCCTGAAGCAACTGCCCGATCCCGGCGGACAAGCACCCGTCGATGGGAGCCGTCAGGGTGCGATCTCACCACCGGGCACCGGAGGCTACTCGACGTCATCGCGGATGGGCTCGTGTGGGGATCGATCACGGATAGCGCGCGCAAAGCGTGAGAACGAACGGTTGCGCTCGACGCTCTGGTCAGCTGCATAATCCGGAGCTCGGGGTCGCGTGGCCCAGCAGGCGCACACCGACGCGCACAATGCAAACTTGGGCGTCGCAGACGGCGTGGCCCCAGACCGGTGGGCCTCCGTCGCGAGACCCGTTCACGGATGATGCGGCACGCGAATCCGTCGCGCCGCGGCGCCGGCGTCGCACCGCGACTACGCATCCATTAAAGTGCTCACACACGGAACAGCCGAGGGCCTCTTCGCCGTCGGCGAATCGGTGCATCTTGCCGAAGGCGCAGCCAACGCACTCATAGCGCATCGTTTTCACGCCGCATGATGACGAATCGGTGACGCCAGATGATATCTACCCGCAGTGCCTCCACTCACGTCTGACGAACGCTGACGCCGCATCCCCGCTCGCGTCGCCTTTCACCGCGACATGGCCGGCCGCTGGACGGCGTTGCTCCATCCACCCGCACCGGATCGACGGCGGGGGCGACCTGCGATCAGGCGAGCACCGGATTCGTCGACCTCGGGCTTCCGGCCGGAGCCGCCACGCTTCCAGTGAGGTCGTCCTCTGCCGAATCCCGTGCAGCAACCCGGTCACCGAACGGTCAGTACAGCGCGAGTCGCACCAGCATGTAGTGCGCGGTCGCCGAGAGGAGCTCGCCCAGGATCACAATGGCCATCGGCGTCTGCAGCTCGTTCCCTGACTCTCCGCATACGCGCGCCAACGGGATGAGGGCAAGACCGGCCGTGAGAGCAGTCATCAAGATGCTTGAGAGAAGCTCCATCGATCCGCGCACGACCGCATCGTGAAACGACGCACCCTCCGCCAGCAGCTCACGGTTATGCGACACGAGCAGGATGCCGTTGCGGGTCGCGATCCCGAAGAGTGTCACGAAACCCACGAGCGACGCGATGCGCACGACGCGCGTCGTCAGGAATACGGCGAGCACCCCACCGATCAGTGCCAGCGGGAGATTTGCCATCACGAGCAGTGCCATCTTCGGTGAGCGAAAATCCGCATAGAGAATGAGGAAGATCGCGGCCACCGACAGTAGCGACAGCCACGCAGCGACCGCCGCGACGTGTCGGGGCAGACACCTCGGTCCCGACATGGGTTGCGGACCGTGACGGGTGTGATAGCTACCTACGTTTCGCTACTACGTCGCTCCGCTTTGTGAGCGGCGACGCGCATAGACCTCTGACACCGCATCTCCGCGCTGTTGACAGAGCGTACAATCACCACGGGGCGGCTCGCAGAATGCAAGGTGTGCATGGCGCGCATAGTTGTGGGCCAAGTCGATCACCAAGACGTTGTCGAGCACAGGAACGTCAGATACGCCCGAAGCGCGCAGCAGCGACTTCACCACTTCGGCTGCCGCGAGCACGCCCGCTAAATTTGAGACGAACGGCACGGATGCCTCTTGCGGACCACGCACTGGTCCGAGTGCTCCACGCAGGTCGCCGAGTGCGCCGCACAAGTCATGTCCGGCCTCCCGCGCACGTTCCAATAGCGCGCCGGCCGGCGGCGACACAGCGGTCACCAGCGCGATCAACGCGTCCGAGATCACCGCCTCGCCCCCAACCACACCCGCGGTAATCTCAGCCTCCGAAAGCCCAGTGAGCGCCGACGCCTCTTCGAGCGACAACGGCACGCGCTGGGTCAGTCCCACTTCGGGACTGGCATGGCGACACACGAGGCACGACCGGCCGTTCCCCGGGGTGTGCACACTGATCGCGACGGCGGTTCCACCGGTCGATCCTTGCACTAAGACGTCGGGCAACGCTTCTTGCATCCGGTGGCGCACCTGATTGTTGTCCACGGTCGACAGGAAGACCGCCGCCGGATAGTGGGAGCCGACCTGAAATTCCTCGCAACGCCCGCGTACCTCGAGACCGGCTCGCGGCACAGCGCGATCAAGGACCTCGGTCTTTGGCACACCCACGTCCTGCTCCGTGAAGAAGAAGCACCGGTTGAGGTTCCGCACGTCCACGCGCTTGGGGTCGAGGATCGAGAGCGTTCCAGTGACCATCTCCGTAGAAGCGAACGCCAGCGCGCTCGCGTTCCCGACCGCGCCGGCGCCCACCTGCAGAACTTGGTCCATCGGCAGCGAGAGGCCGAAGTCATCCCCCAACTCTTCGCTAGCGGCCGCAGCAGTCACCGGATTCATGTGCCACGCGCTGAAGTCCCACGCGTGCACGTAGCGCTCGCGAAAGCGCTCGGCCTCGTCTGGTGGCAGCGAGGAGGCGACGAGGGATTTAAATACCTCGGCGGTGGCGAAACACGCGGCGGCCAGGGCACCAAACGGCGTTGCGGATGCGCGGACATTTCCGGCGTGCGTGCTCCGGCGCAGCGCACACGTCCATCCGGTAAACGCTACATGCACATCGTCACGCGAGTGTCCGCGTCCGATGCCGGCCTCCCCGATCCATACTCGCGCCGCCGTAACGCGCTCGTGAGCGGTGAGCGGTGCGACGCGCCGGAGCGACCGATCCGCACGCGTGTCAACACGGCGCAATCGTTCGATGGCCGCATCCAACGCCTCGGCGTCCGTCGTCGAGAGGTCGCCATCCACACAGGCCTCGACCCGCGCCACAAACCGAAACAACATGTTCAGCGTCGCGTGGACCGCGACGAAACCGTTGGCGGTGCGGAGCGTGGACGCGCGGATATGGACGACTACCTGCGCTTCGGCAAAGTGTGTCATCGCGAGGGCGGCGCGCGCCTCACCGACCACTAGTGCCAATGCACGGCGTGTTCGGTCATCACGGGCGGCAACGCGCTCCGCTTCGGAGCCAAGCCCCCAACCGGTCACGGGATTGTCCGGACGAGGTGGGGTACGGGAGCGTCCGATGCACCACCGCCCGCGCCGCGGGCCGGACGCGGCGCGATGCCCGGGGTCCACACCATGGCGTCGCTCTCCACGACACGAATCAAGCCACGGGCCTCCTGCGCGTCGAGCGCGTGCCACCGGCCATCCCGGAGCTGATGCACGCCGAGTTCCTCGATGTGCTGCACCGGCGCGGCGGCGTACTGTGGCCAGACGAGCGAGAGGAACCCCTCCGAACTCGCGATGGAAAAATCGTCGTCAGTTGGCGAGTGTCCGGTCCACGCGCCGGGATGCGTGTGCACCTGCATCAACGCGGTTAGACCTTCGCCTCGGAGCCATCGACCCATCTCGGCGGTCGTGTTGCTCCCCACGTGCACAAAGCTTGCTTCGTGTGTGACGTCGGCCCCGCACGGATACACGACGGCCATCACGACCGCCTCCGCACCAAATCGCCGACCGCCGAGCAACACCGTACTCTCCACGCCGCGCAGACCGTCCTGACGCAGCAGCTCCCAGGCCCGCTGCAGAATCGCGCGTGGCACCCAGTACGCCCGAACCGGCGCGGCCGTCGCCGTAGTCGGCGACACGTCGCCCCGGAGCAGGGTTGGCGCACGCTCGTCACCACGTTCGCCTCCATGCTTGCCACCACGCGCGGTAATCCGTTCACGTTCACGATCTGACATCAGCTCTCCCGGTGTATGCGCCTGGTTGGTCCAAGATGTCCTGCACCGCCGTGCCTACGATCCAGACGGCCCGTTTGGGACGCCATCCATACGATTGCCATTCGCTATGATGCGCACGGCCCTCGCGCGTCCAGGGATTGCAGATCCATCCGACCCCGTGCTGCGGCGGGTGCTTGAAGAAGTTGGTGAGGCCTGCGGGCCAGTCGCGGAGCAGGCCTTCCTGGTGTGACACTGGGTCGCAAAACGTCACGCTCGGCGGACCATCTGCGAGGGCCGCCCCGAAGTCGAGTCGCAGGCAGTACCGGTCCTGCGTGTCGAGCGGTGTGAGCGTGATGTACACACGCAGCACGTCAGGCACCGACGCGACCTGCCAACGGTGTGACTCGCTCGACGTTAGGCGACCGACTTCGGCGCCTAACGTGACGAGGTCAAACGCGGACGGCATCCTACTGGCGCCCTCGACACACAATCACGTGCCCGACGCCTGCTCTTCGTTGAGCCGGAAATGCGCCGCGCCGCGCTCGTAGCCGAGCTGCGCGAGCGTCTGCTCCTCCTCTACGGCCGTGAAGCGGTGCCGCGACTTGTCGTCATTGAGATAGTACGCCTTGTCCGAGGGCGGATTCGGCACGAACACCGAGCGTGCCCATATCTTGATCGCGCTGAGCACCGTGTCAGTGGGGAACTTCCGCGTAATCGGCTGGTCGGCCGAGATGTAGTCGCAGTGCACCTGCACTTCCTTGACGCCATCCGGCTTGTCGGGCTTAGCCGACTTGTCCGACTGATCCGGCTGCTCTGCGCTACGGCTGTACTGATCGGGCGTCTCGGTATGGGCATCGGTGGCCAGCGCCGCGCTGTGCGGCGGGTGCTGCGTGTGGTCCTGCGTGTCGTCGTACATCGAGCGTGGTGTCGTCATGTCCGCCTCCGGATGGCGCCGTGTGATACGAGCGACCAAGCGTACCGGCTACGTTGCGCGGTCATCACCATGGTCACTGTAACAACGCGGGGACGTCACCCGCGCGGTGACGTCCCCGTGCTGTTGCGGCACACGCGCCACGCCATTCGCCGTGCCTACGTGAACCGCCCGCAGCGCATCAGCTGATAAAACATCGCTTCGCGTGACACATCGTAGGTTTGCGCGAGCTGTTGCGGCAGACCCGCTGACAGCGGCTTGGCGATCTTCCGGATCCACGGGCTGGGAATCAACAATTCGGACGCGAACGTGTTGGCCTCAATCTCAAAGGCGCTGCGGCCTTCCGACTCGCTATCCTGCTCGAAGACGCCAGAGTACCCAAGGGTATCGGCGGGCAGCGGCATGTCGGACAGGTGATGCGTGAGACGCCAGTGTCCGAGTTCGTGCGCAAGCGTGAATCGCTGCCGCTCGCGGCTTCGCCCGCGAGTATTGATCACAATTTCTCGCTGGTCGGGATAGAGCTGACCCGACAACTTTCCTTCGACCTCGACGAACACCACAGCAAGGCCGCAGGCGCGCGCCAGCGCCTCGACGTCGACGGCAGGCATCGTCACCTTGTGCTGCTTGAGGAGCGCCAGCGCGGCATCGCGCGCCATCTTGCGTCGCGGTTCGGCGGCACGCAGTCGCTCGTCCGCATCAAAGTCGGGCGCATACTCACGCGCCGCACGCATCGAGAAGTCGAGTTCGTCCATACTAACAATCCGTACCGTCAGAACGGGGCCTCGCCGCCGCAGCATCGGCGCGCGTCAGTTCGGGCGCCACGCGTCGATAGGCTGCCAAAAACTTTGCGGCGCCGGCGTTTTCTTGCTGAACGGCGGCGAACGCGAGGCGCAGACTATCCCTGCGCGCATCCTGTACCGCCTGCTGCTGATCGAAGCGGCCCAGCGCAAAGCGTGCCCTCGACTCCACGCTCTGGCAGACGGCGCGCCGGGCGGTTAATGCCAGCAAGTCACCAAAGCGGTCGAGTGGTTCGTGCACGGCGGCAGCAAACAGCAGGACACGGTCCACGCCGAGTTGATACCATGGCTTTGTCTTCGTCTCAACCGCCGCCCAGTCAGCGGTCGGCACGCCGGACAGCCGCGCGGCGTGTTCGGTGGTCAGCCCCGCACGCTCGCGGAGCTGACGGAAGAGCTCTGGGGGGGACTGCGCATGGCACGCGGCCTCGAGGCCGCGTGCGGCGCGCACCTGCGCGCGTTCCCGCTCCCGCACGCTTCGCAGCTGCGCGAGGCGCTCAGACGTGACCGACGCGTCGGGCAACGTTTCGGCCAGCACGTCTGCCGCGCCGGACGAGAGGGGAACGTCGCGAAACAGCCCGGACTGGCGTAGACGCTCGAACCACACGTCAAGCCGCTCCGTGTCGAGCGACGTTATGTCGGCCGAGGTGGCGACTGCGTCTATCGCGGCGCGGAGGCGTGCCAGCGAGGTATCGAGCATCGCATCCGTTGCCGGGCGAGCCTGCTCGCCCGCAGCACCGCGAGCGGTGTCCTTAGACATCGTGACTCCAATGGTTAGGCGTGCACCGCATGCACTCGCGTCGGTGCGGCAGCGCAGAAAAAGGAGGGCGCACGCTCATGAGGCCTGCTGGCTGGCCGGTAGTCGCCGCATAAAGGCTTTCGCCAACTTTGCTTTGGCCTTGTAGCGCAGCTTTCTGACCAAATCGACCGGCTTCGCCACGTATTGCGCGATCTGCGCGTCCGAGTCGTCGTTGATGAAGGTGCACCACAGAATTGTTTGGTCGGTTTCCGACAGCGAGGCGAAGGCGTCCCGCATGATGCGCTTGCGCTCACTGCGGGGGGAATCGTCTTCGGCGTCCACATCCGGGCTGAGCGGACTCCCGTCCGGATCGGAGGCCTCTGCGGAGTCGGACAGCAATCGCTCCGCCATCTCGTCGAATGACACCAGCTCGACGCCCGTCGGTGGCACGACACCGAGCCGCCCGCGACGCGCGTCGAGGATGACGCGGTCGGCGATCTTGATGCACCAGGAGCGAAACGACTTCGGTCCCCGTGCCTTGAACTTCTCGACGCCGCGCTGGATGCACAGCGCGGCTTTCATCAGCAAGTCGTCGCCGGCGTCCGCTCCGAGGTCACCGGCGCGAACATCAATGAATCCCTTGATCGCTCCCATATGGCGACGCTCGAATTCGGACCACGCCTGCGCGCTCGTCCGGTCGTCCGCGTCAAAACGCAGCCCCCGGGCGAGGTCGGCATCGCTGACTTCACGCCATTCGATGGCCGGAGCGGGGTCCAGCTCAGAATCCGTCATGGCCATTCGCGAAGTGGAGAGGTGAAGGAGACACGTGGGAAGATCGGAAGCGTTCGGCAGGCAGGCGCTGCCAGCGATGACAGCACTTTGTACCGGCGCCGCCGACGGGCGCTGGTCCGCGGCACGACGGTGGCGCCTGACCGCGGAGCAGGCTGCACTGAGACAACGCCATCATGTCACCACCGAACAGAAACCGACAACCGCCTGAGGCTTCCGGCACCGCAATCGAATGTCGCACGAATCCGGATAACGCCCGTCCTGAATCCACGAGCGCGGTGCACAGCCCGGAGAACGTCCTTTAAGAGAGACGGCGCCAACGGATCACGCGCGAACCGAAGAATGGGCTAAACACACGGAGACAGTGTAAAGGCAATCTCGCTTTGCGCATCGCTCGATTGTTCGCTAACCGGCCCATGGAATGAGTAAGCGGTTTCTAGGCGAGTCAATTGCGGGTATGGTCGATAAGGAAGTTGTGCAGCGCGCAGGCGTCTCTCGGACTGGGACAACGCCGGGAACGCGGCGAGACGCTCTTGAATCAACGGCTTGAACGGCTCCATTTGGGCGGTATCGCCACGCGCGACCGCGGCGTCTCGGCGGCCAGATCGCGCTCTCATTTGCCGGCCTCGGCCAGATCATAGACGAGACGGCGACTGATCTCCAACTCCCGAGCAATGGCCGCTTTGGGTTGCCCGGACTCCAGTAGATGCTTGAGCAACACTAAGGTATCCCGACTGTACATCAGCCTCCTCCACGATAGGGCAAGAGGCCACGATCCGACGGGACAGCGTCAACCGTCAGACGTTGAGGGGGTCTCCCGAGTGTGCAATTTCGGTCGGCACTTGGAGTGACCCCCATCGGCTGGACAGATGGCGGGTTCGGTTTGACCTTCGAGGCAGCCCCTCGGAGGATCTATGGCCAAGACGTACCGACGGTTCAGTACCGAGTTCAAGCTCGGGGTCGTGGAGGCGTACCTCGCGGGTG
>NZ_JANPLK010000063.1 GCF_031426495.1 Gemmatimonas sp.
GGACTTCATCGAGCACTGGTACAATAGGGAGCGGCAGCACTCCACGTTAGGCTTCGTGAGTCCGCAACAGTACGAGGACCAGCTCCGTCAAATGGCGCGAGCAGCGTAAACCATGTGTCCGTCAAATCGGGTCAGGTCCAAAGCGACTCATGATCTGATCTTGCCAGCTGTTGATGCGCGTATCGCCGATCGGTCGTTCGCAGTCAAGCAGCAATCCGGTGGCTCGCGCCAGTGCCGATACAGCGTGGCAGTGCGCACAGTTGACGTCTAGGTAGGCGCGGAAACGATCGGCCAGTAGTTCAAGGAGATTCAAGGGGTCAGAGTCGTTGAACGCCCATCGCGCGCTTCAGCGTTCAACGACTCTGACCCCTTGAAAGCTGACCCCTTGAAAACCCCTCGAACGCATCACTGTGGCGGGTGTCGACCAAGGCGGGCAACCGCCCACGCCGCATGCTCCCGCACGACCTCGTGCTCATGCACCAGCATCGCCTCGAGCAGCGCGAGATCCTTGTGAGTGCCGATGTTGCCCAGCACCACACACGCGTTCCGCTGTAGCATCCATAGCGTGGCCCGCTTGATCGCACTCCCGCGGAACGCGGCCGCGTAGTCCGCGGCGTCCATCATGAGGATCTCACGCGCCAAGGCACGCGTGCCCTTACGTGATCCCGCATCGAGAAACATCTCGCGCGGTCGGTACGCCGCTTCACGCAACGCGGTCGTGAACGACACGTTCCACGGACACACCTCCTGGGAGCTCTGTCGGCAAAACCGTTTTCTGGTCGAACTTCGGACAGGCTCTCTAACCATTAAAAAGACAGAGGGTTAGCCGCTGCGGTATCCTGGATGTCGAGCATCCGCGTGGGCGATCAGCCCGCACAAAGTTGTCCACCCATTTCACTTCAGGCACAGATTCACAGGAATCACGTGGTAGGCCTGCCTGATGGGATGCCGTGGTACACGCACCTACTCTCATCGGTGCACGGCGCCGCGAGTATCGGTGAACGCGCCTCCTGCTGGAGGCGCTGTTAAAGCGACCACGTGCGCCGCGGGGCACCCGGACCGCTTCCCTGATCTTGCCCACGCCGACCAGTGGTGCCACGCGTTCTGCACCCACGACAACACGGCGCATCGGCACTCGAGCCTCGCGTACTGCACTCCCGCGATGGTCCACGGCGGGACGGCGCCCGCGATCCTCACGAAGCGGCACGACACCATGCGCACCGCGTCCGCGCAGCATCCCGCCCGCTTCGTGCGCGGCGCGCCCACCCCATGCGCGCTGCCGGCTGCGGTCTCGCTCAACCCCATCGCGGAGGAGCACGCCGCCGTCGTCGCGGCTCAGTACACTCCACCACTCAGCGTCTCATACCTGTTGACAGGTTCCGCCTGCACCGCAGAAACGCCTCGCGCCTTCAGCAGCTCACTCCCTCAGGCTTCAACTCGCTGCGGAATTGCCGTCTCGTTCCCGTGTTACGCCTCAGGCACCCCACCCTGACAAGCTTTCCATGAAAGCGCCAGCAGCGCCATGCGCTTTTCAGCTGCAGCGTGTTGCTAGGTTGCGGCGCGTGCGGAGTGTGCGGCTTCTAGTAGCGCATTAATGGCTTCGATGCCGGCTGGCTTGGTCAGGTGGTGGTCGAACCCTGCCTCGCGTGCCTGGCCTTGGTCGTCATGCGCTCCCCACCCGGTCAGCGCTACTAAAACAGTCTGATTCGTCCCTGACGTCTGCCGGACCATCCGGGCCACTTCACAGCCGTTCAGCCCAGGCATGCCGATATCGAGGAACGCCAAGTCCGGCCGGCGCTCTAACACCAGGCGCAGGGCATCGTGGCCGTCATGAGCGACGGATACATGATGCCTACCCAACTCCAGCAGAGTTGCCAAGCTCTCCGCTGCGTCGACGTTGTCATCGGCGACCAGTATCTTCAGCACTGCACTGGTCTTGCCTATCGGCGCCACCTGATCCTGGCTTGCAGGGGCATCGACTTGCTGCGGTTGGACGACTGGAAGACGCACTGTGAAGGTGCTGCCTTTGCCTTCTCCTGGGCTGGCAGCCGTGACGGTGCCGCCGTGCATCTCGACAAGGCTCCGAACCAGCGACAAACCGATGCCCAGCCCGCCCTGCGAGCGGGCTGCGGCGGTGGGCACCTGGAAAAACATGTCGAACAAGGTTGGCAAAGCCTGCTGCGGGATCCCGATGCCGTTGTCGGTCACGGCGATCACTGCGTGCTGTCCCTCGTGGCCTACCGACAACTCGATTCGCCCGTGCTCCGGCGTGTACTTCGCGGCGTTTGTCAGCAGGTTGCCAAGCACTTGCACCAGCCGCACCGGGTCGCCGTCGACCACCAGTGAATCATCAGCCATGCGCAGTTCCAGCGCATGATGCCCGGATTCCATGGCTGCCAGGCTCGACTCCACAGCGTCGGTCACGATTGCTCTGAGCACCACCTTTTCCTTGCGAAGCTCAACTTTGCCGCTGCTGATCCTGGCAACGTCGAGAAGATCGTCAATCAGATGCACCATGTGGCCGATCTGCCGCTTCATCATGTCCCGGACCTTGGCTGCGGTCTCCGGGTTGTTCCCGGCCAGTTGGAGCACTTCCAGTCCGTTTCGTATGGGTGCAAGCGGGTTGCGCAACTCATGCGCCAAAGTCGCCAAGAACTCCGTCTTGCGGTGATCGGCCTCGCTCAGGCGCGCTGAAAGCTGGCGCAGGTTTTCCTCCACCTGCTTTCGCTCCGTGATGTCAACGGCGACTCCGGCAAACTGCTTATTGCCGGTTTCCTCGTCTGTGATCATCCGGCCTTTGGCGGTAACCCAAACAATGTTTCCTAATGGATGAACGACTCGATAATCTATTTCGTAATTGCCTTCGGTCTCTATCGCACGTGCTACCGCCTCTAAAACGAGCGGGCGGTCTTCAGAGTGAATCCTGTCAGTGAGGTAGCGAATCTCGGTACCCTCGTTCGCTACGGAAGAATCGACTCCAAAGAGTTCGGCAAATCGGGCGTCCATGACAACGATGTTCGTTTTCGGATCTACTACCCAGGTGCCAATGTTGCCGGACGCTTCAAACGAAGTCCGGTAACGTTCTTCGCTTCGGCGCAATGCTTCTTGAGTGGTCTGGCGTGCCTCGATCTCGCGCCGGTGGTCCAGGATCAAGGCTGCGGTGTTAACCAGCAGCGCCATCGCTTCTTTCTCTGCTGGGGCGGGGACATGCACGTCGCGGCGGTAGCAGGCCAGTGTGCCGAGCACGGCACCGCCCGGCGAGCGGATGGGCTGCGACCAGCATGAGCGCAACCCGTGCGGAAGAGCCAATTCTTTGACGTCCCGCCACAAGGGGTCAGTGGCGATGTCAGAGACAATGACTTCCTTGTTGAAGTGTGCCGCCGTCCCGCACGAGCCGGCGTTCGGGCCGGTCGCCATCCCGTCGATGGCTGCGCAATATGCCTGCGGAAGCGATGGAGCTGCGCCATGCCGCAGATGACCATCCTGCGCAAGCAGCACGGAGACCAATATGGCCTCCTCAGAGTAGGCCTCCGCAGCCCGCACAAGGGTACCGAGCACTTGCTCCAGTGGTGCTCCGGACACCGCCTGCTCCATGGCGAGCTTTTGGGCGTCGGCAAGGATTCCGGTCCGCTCCCGGGCACGCAGTAGCTCTTGCAGCGCGGTAATGTCGCGCGACACAGACAAGAAGCCCTGTAGTTGCCCATGAGCCCCATGGATCGGCGACACACGAACGTCCCAGAATTTCGGCACGCCTTTCGCTGTCGGGCAGAAGGCAGTGAACTGTCCCAGCTTGCCTTGGCGCGCCTGCTCCAGCGCCGATTCGATCTGTTGGCGCGACTCCCCTGGCCACAAGGTCGTCCATGGAAGTCCACACATCTGGTTCAGGTCATCGACCTCCATCAAGCACTGGCCGTTCCGGTTCATGGACACGAGATTGCCCTGAAGATCGAGTACCTTCGCACAGTCAGGGCTGCTTTCGAACAGCAAATCAGTGGTCAGCGGCACAGCAGACGAGGCAGGTACTGCGGAATCCATGACTGAGCTTTCCCGGTAAAAAATATTTGGACCCGACCGTACGGCTTGACGGGTGGAGATTTTTTCAGCAACGCGGCCTGCAGCGACGAATGCGGTCCCGGATTCCGCACCATGCGCATCTTGAAAGTAGGGCGAAGTCATCGGGATAGGAATTTCAATCGCGGTGTGGAGTGAGCCGGCATCGACTCGAAAGAGCACCTCGGGTGGCCGTGCACGATGCACGACGTCGGCACCTGGTACGACGACCTGATCCGGCTGTACCGCGCGGCGGCCGAGCCGCAAGGGGAAGTAAGCGGAGGAGGGCCGCGAGCGGGTCGACCAACGCGACTCCGCCGACGTCGAACGGCGTGGTTCGGGTTCCGTCGGCGCGCCGGTGAGAGCCCGAGGATACCGCAGTTCGCGACGGCCAGCACCCGTGACGGGGCTCCTGTAGTCGAGGTTTGAAGGCGAGGAGATTCTTGGCTTCAGCAACCGCTGGTGCGCGTACGCCGTGGAGAACGCCACGCCCGTCGTACCAGTTCTACAAGCCCTGGGTCATGGCGGGAGTGAAGATCGAGCGCTGATCTGAAGCCCGTGATCCGACTCGACCGAGCGTCTTCCGATCTATATTCCTGCTACGAGTACCACGACTCCTACAGGAAACGAATGCGCGCACACCGGGGAAGGCAACTCGCGAACGCCACGACCGCGCTCATCGTGGTGGCGGTACTCGCCGTGCTGTACAGCCTGTACTTCGCCCGGGCGTTTCTCGTGCCCATCGCGTTCGCGTTGCTGCTGGATTTTCTCCTGAGCCCGCTCGTGCGTCTGTTGGGCAAGGCGCGCATTCCAACGCCTGCTGGTGCGGCGATCGTCGTGTTGACGCTCGTGGGTTCGATCGGGTTTGGTGCCTATCAGCTCGGCGGGACTGCGCAACGCTTTCTCGACGAAGCGCCGCAGGGCATCGCCAGAGCACAGGCGCAGATCGGGAAGTTGCTGCGACCGCTGGCCCGCGTGTCGGCGAACGCGGAGAAGGTAGCAGCGGTGGCTGGCGCGCCAGCGCCCGGCAAGCAACCAGCGCAAGTCGTCGTGGTTGGTCCGTCCATGGCCACGCGCCTGGCCGGCACGACCCAGCGATTCCTCGGAGCGTTGCTGCAGATCCTCATGCTGCTATTCTTTCTGCTCGCGGGCGGTGATCTCTTCCTCGAGAAAACCATCAGCCTTTTACCGTTGTTGACCGACAAGAAGAAAGCGGTCCGCATCGCGCGCGACATCGAATCGTCCGTGTCCACCTATCTCATCGCGAATCTCGGCCTCAACATCGTCGAGGGAGCGATCGTCGGCGTCGCGCTCTGGGCGATCGGACTCCCGAACGCGTTGCTCTGGTCACTCATCGTGGTCGCGATGGAATTCATTCCGTTCGTCGGCGCGATTATCATGGTGGGTTTGCTCTCGCTGGCGTCGCTCGCCTCATTCACCGACTTGCCGCACATCCTGATGGTGCCCGGTGCATACCTGATCGCGAATTTCGTTCAGGGCAATGTCGTGTCCACGATGGTCTTGGGGAAACGACTGGCGCTCAACTCTGTCGCACTCTTCGTGGGACTCGCCTTCTGGTTCTGGATCTGGGGACTTCCCGGCGCATTCATTGGCGTGCCACTGATGTCCGTGTTCAAGATCTGCTGCGATCACATCGATTCTCTGGCGCCGTTCGGGGAACTGCTTGGCGCACGCGCCGATCCGAAGCAACCCCTGATGCCTTCCGAAACGATTGCCGTGTGAGCGCGTGACCATCTGGTTCCATCGCGTCGGACGCCTTGACTCCGTGCCTCACTCGTATGGCGTCCAACGCGTTCCCACGTCAGCCTCAACGGTGGCGTCCGCGAGCTCACCAAGGCGGAAGGAATGACTCGTCCCGGTGACATGCTGCGATGGCCACTCGTGCTCCCAGACGGCGAAGCGCCGGATGGCCGGTCGCTCTTCTACGTGGCGAACCTGCGTAACCTGATGGAAGCAACGCTATTACCCGGGGCCAGAATGGGTGTGACCCGGCGACGCATCGCGACGTGGTCGCCGTTCCTCACGCCCGGAGCAAGCAATCGCCCAGCATATACTCTCTCCCCCGACGGGAAGCGATTCGTTGGGCTGTCGCACGTCAATCTCGACGCGAAGCTCGTCGTCATCACCAACTGGCTCGCGGAGCTGCGGCGAGCGCAGGCCGCGCCGACGGCGCGCTGAGCAGGCTCCGAGGTAGCACGTGACGCAGTGTCGTTGTTAGGCGATGGACCTCGCCATGATCTGGCGGAGCGCAAACGTCGCGTGGTCACGCACGAGCAACTCATCGTGCTGTAATGCGGCCTCGAGCACCGGTACGTCTTCCATTGTCCCGACGTTGCCGAGTACCACGGCCGCGTTGCGCGCGAGCCCGCGCCGCTTCGCGCGCTTCATCGCACTGCCCTTGAAGCGTGCACTGAACTCGCTTTGTGACATCGTGAGAAAATCGCGCGCGAGCGCTCGTGCATCGCGCGATGCCAACCCGTCGCGCGCGGCGAATGCCGGCTCGCGTAACGCCGTGGTAAACGATACGTTCCACGGACACACCTCCTGGCAGGTGTGCCGGCAAAACCGTTTTCGGATTGACCTGTCGACGGCTAGGCTAACTCTCAAAAAGGCACAGAGTTAGCAGCGGCGGTCGCGCGCAGGAGGACATCCCGCTCCAACTGCACGACCTCAGCGAACACGCCTGACCATTCAGCGGGTCATGAGCGTCGACTAGGCCGGCAAGCGGGTGGTCGTTGACGGAACCAAGTCCCAGAACGGCCTCCTCACGATCGAATTGCGGCCAGTGTTCGCGTATCCAGCTCCGGCGAGAGATCCACGAGGGGTCGAAACCGACGGACTTGCCTCTGTGGGCCGATCGCGGGCGATCCGAACGTGTGGGATGCGTAGAAAGCGGCGTGTGCGCGTGCCGGCGTCCGATCAGTGCGCGTCACGCCGCACCGATGCCCGA
The DNA here is from genome assembly GCF_031426495.1 of Gemmatimonas sp. Taxonomy (NCBI): domain Bacteria; kingdom Pseudomonadati; phylum Gemmatimonadota; class Gemmatimonadia; order Gemmatimonadales; family Gemmatimonadaceae; genus Gemmatimonas; species Gemmatimonas sp. The sequence continues at coordinate 7,022 of NZ_JANPLK010000063.1, forward strand.
CGGCTTTCCGGAGTTCGCACCCGACCTCGCGGTGGAGGTGCGTTCGCCGAGTGATCGCACCGGCGCAGTCGTGGCGAAGGTCAGCGATTGGTTGTCGGGGGGAACTACACTGGTCTGGGTAATCGATCCCCCGCGCGAGCAGGTCGTGGTATATCGCGCCGACGGCACGGTGTCGGTCTTGGCCATGGGAGATGTGCTCAGCGGCGAGGAACTCCTCCCCGACTTCGCGTTGTCGCCGCAGGAGTTGTTCGCGGCAACGTGAGCGCTAGGCCCATCTCAGGGCGCTGCCGTAAAGGAGGCGAAGCAATCATCGACGTCGCGGCCACCCCCACGAAAGGAGCTCCCGGCAAAAATTGGCGCAATCGTCCGGCCCGCATCAGGTTTTTTGGACGAGGTCGAATTTGCGAGGCTCGATGGCCGTTCGGCCAGCGAGTGAGATTCCCACGATCTATGAGGGATACTCCTATGACACGTACGCGATTTTCAGCCGTCGTCATCCTCACGCTCTGCGCTCCGCTCACACTCGCTGCGCAGTCAATCTCGATAGGACTGCGCGGGACTGGCGGAATGCCCGTCGGCGCCTTCGCGGAATCGGCTGGCGCCAGCAACACGGCGGTGGTAGATGGCGCGAAGAGCGGGTTTGGATATGGACTCGATCTTGGCGTTTCGATGGGAGTGTTTGGCGTGTACGTCGGATTCGACCACATCAACTTTGATTGCGAGACCGTTAGCTGCAGCAGCCAGGGCAAGTACAAGCTGCAGGGCGTCGCTGCTGGGTTGAAGCTCAGTCCCGCAAGCCAAGGGAGGTTCCATCCGTATGTCAAAGGCGGCGTCACTTTCAACGGCCTGGAAGGCGCATACGGCAGTGGAGCGTCAACGTCACTGACGACTGATCGTGCACCAGGCTATGAGGTCGGTGTAGGAGCCAACGTGTCGTTGGGGGGACTGATCTTCCTTACCCCACAGCTGCGGTATGTGGGTCAGAATCTCAAGGCAAAGATTCCCGGTGTCTCGGCGCCGTCAGCGAAGTCGGACGCGATCAACTATGCGACATTCGATCTCGGACTCAGCTTCGCCACGCCATTCGGCGGGCGGCGCTAGCTTAGGTTGTCAGCTCTCAGCCTCACCCCTCCCGAGGTTTCAACGCGCATCACTGTCTCGCTCGTTGCTCTTTTCCTCGCGACCTCCGCACTCGCCGCGCAGGTCGCCCGAATTACCGTTTCACCCGCAAACGCCACAGTCGTTTCTGGTGATTCGCGCTCGGAACGGCGAATCGTCCGCCAGCTCCACCGAGAACTTCGCATTCCACGGACACACACGCCGGGGTGTGCGCCGGGACAACCGTTTCGCGCTTCCGTTGTCGACCGGCCGCGGAACACGAAGCACGGGAGGGAGTTAGCGCCAAACTGGCATAGTACGCTGGCGCACTCGGGCTAGATTTCTCCGATGTCAGCGACCGTGCTGCGCGACGGCCCCTTCTGGCTGTTCTTCTTCTGTCGCGAGGAGGAGCGCACGCATGTCCACGTCGCCCATCCAGACGGTGAAGCGAAGTTCTGGCTTGAACCCCGAGTTGAGCTCGCAACGCAGACCGGCCTCTCATCGGCGCCGATTCGCAGTGCGCAGCACGTCGTCGAGCGGCATATAGAGGAGGTTCGTCATGCTTGGACCAGGCACTTCGGTCGCTGAGGTTACACACGTCTCACGACACGGCTTCTGGCTACTGCTGGATGCCGAAGAGCTGCTCGTTCCGTTCACGTCCTTTCCGTGGTTTCGACAGGCCACGATCGACCAACTCGTGGACGTACAGTGGCCATCGGCGGATCACTTGTACTGGCCGCAACTCGACGTGGATCTGTCGGTCGCCTCCATTCGCAACCCGGACGACTTTCCGCTGATCGCGCGCGTCACGGCGTAGTGCGGCACATCAGGCTTGGCGACGGGGACACCTACGACGAGCAGCCGATGGCCAACCTCAGCTCGGAAGCCATCGAAGAGAGCCGCATCCTCGCCTCCCTGGGGCGCGCTGACCATGACGACATCGGCGTGTGCGGACTACCGCGCCTCGGAACTGCGTAGTCGCGCCATCGACCACGCCGCATGCTCGCGCACGATCTCGTGATCATGCACCAGCATCGCCTCGAGCACCGCGAGATTTTCGTCCGTTCCGACATTCCCCAGCACCACGCACGCGTTCCGCTTGAGCATCCACAGCTTCGCGCGCGTGATCGCGCTGCCCTTGAACGCCGCCGCGTAATCCGCCGCGTCCATCAGAAAGATCTCGCGCGCCAGCGCCCGCGTGCCTTCGCGTGACCCCGCATCGAAAAACAGCTCGCGCGGACGGAACGCCGCTTCACGCAGCGCCGTCGCGAACGTCACGTTCCACGGACACACCTCCTGGGACATCTGTCGGCAAAACCGTTTTCTGGTCGAACTCCGGACAGGCTCTCTATCCCTCAAGAATACAGAGGGTTAGCCGATGCGGTCTCCCGGATGTCGAGCATCCGCTTGGGCGATCAGCCCACGCAAAGCGGTCCGCCCATTTCACTCCGGGCAGAGAAGTCACAGGAATCACGTGGACGGATCTACCCGATGGAATGCTGGGGCACACTGAGGTTCGTGAACTTGCGCCGCTGCGCGCAGTTCCTGGTGAACGCGATCCGCAGTCACACAGGGAACTCGTCCTCGTGACGAGCGATTACGGCGCACCTCAACGCGACTCTTTCGCGAAGTACACCTGTCGCGTTGGACGTGTAGAAGCACAGCCACCGACTCAGGTCACTGGCTCATCGACTGACGAAGCTGCGCCTCACGTCGGAACGCATGCGGCGCCTTCCCCGTCCACCGCCGGAACGCGCGATGAAACGCACTCGGCTCCGAGAACCCGAGCAGGAATCCCACCTGCCCGGCCGAGGTATGGGAGTTCGCGAGATGACTGATGGCGAGGTCACGGCGCAGTGCATCGACGAGCTGCTGGAACGACGTGCCGTCGCTGCGCAGCACGCGCTGCAGGTTGCGCTCGCTCATCGCCAGTTCGCGCGCGACTTCGGAGAGCGTCGGCACCACGCCCTTCATTCGCGCGGCCACCACCTCCATCACGCGGCGGGATGGGGTTCCGTGGTGCTCGAGGCGTGCGAGCACTTCGTCGGCGTGTCGTTCGAAGACGGCGAGCAGCGCCGGGTTCGCCGAGAGGAGCGGTTCGCCGACATGTGCCAGCGGGATCATGAATCGGTACTCGCTCATGCCGAAGTGCACCGGCGCGCCTAGCAAGCGCTCGTACTCCGCCAACTCCTCGGGTTGTGGCGCCGGTTGCCGGAACCAGACGGCCGACGCCGTGAGCGGCTTGGCCGTGAGGCGGCCGAGTTCGCGCGCGAGTCCGCCCCACATGGTGTCCATCGCTTCGCGCGGTCGCCGCAACAGGTAATTGTCGGTCCCTTCGACGAAGGTGCAGCGGCAATACGCCGTTGTCGCCTCGCGTACCACCTCGAGCCGCTCGCCTGGCCGGAGCGACGTACGTGGCCGCCAGCGTCGGCTTCCTTATCGTCTTCTCGTGGCTGGCCAGTCGCTTCGGCTATCCCGACGTGCTCGACCTCCCCGCCGCCGAAGTGCTTCCGCGCCTGCTGTCACTCGGTGGTGCTGGTCGTGCCGTCTGGGCGGTGTACGCCCTGCTGCCGTTGCTGCTGATTCCCGCGGCGGCCGGTGCGGTTGGTGCACTGAAGCGTGTCGACGGTCGCAGCGACGCCGCCGTGCGCATCGGTCTGCTGCTGCAAGTGTTCGCCGCACTCTGCATGACGCTCGGTCTAGCGCGCTGGAGCACCGCGCAGTGGTCGCTCGCCACCAGTTGGCAGCTGGCCGATGCGGCACAGCGGGTCGGCCTGGCCGCGATGTTTGATGTCCTCAACGTGTTCCTCGGCAACGGCATCGGTGAGTTCGTGGGGGAGCTCACGCTCTACGGTTCATTCCTCGCGTTTGCGATCGCGCTCCATCACAACGGTGCGAAGAAGGTTGCCGCGCTGGGCGCTGTCACTGCGCTGGCTGGCTGGATCGGCATGTTCCGCAACATCACGCCCAGTGTGCAACTCGCGGCCGATGTGACGAACGTGCTGCTGCCGCTCTTCCTGATTGTCTTCGGTATCTCCCTACTTCGTGGCAAAGCCTCATGAGCACCAAGTCATTCCATGCGCGACTGTTCGCCTCGGTGCTCGCGCTCTGCGTCATCAGCAGCGCCGGTAACGCGCAACTCTCCGCCGCCGGTCGCGCGCGACTCGACTCGCTGCGCCAAACACCTGAGATGGCCGGCACACTGATCTATCAAGGAACGGTGTTTGCACTGCGCGGCCCCGGGGCAGACACGCTGTTCCGGTATGAACGCCGCGTTCACACCACTGCGTCCGGTATCTCGGTCACGCACGCCACGCGTGATCCGGCCGGAACCCTGATCATCGACGAGTCCGCGCAGCTGTCCGCTTCGTATGACTTCCAGCGCTTCGACGCGGCGAACGCTCAGGCTGGTATCAGCGGCTCGGTGGTCTCGAGTCGGGGCGGGCGTCATCTCGAGTACACGCTCAATGATAATGGCCGCGTGTCGACAGCCACCGAGGATGTACAGGATCCCGTAGTCACCGGGCCATCGGTGCATGGCTTCATTCGCCAGCACTGGAACGAACTGGCAACCGGCAGCAAGATCCGGGTGCGCATGGTCGTGCTCAACCGAAAGACGAGCTACGGCTTCGATCTACGCATGAAGAGCCAGGCGGATGGTCAGACGACGTTCAGTTCCACGGAGAGCAGTGCGCTGGTGCGGCTGGTGATCAAGCCGCTGAATGTCACATTCGTGAACTCTGACCGCAGCCTCGTCCGGTACGAAGGACGTGTGCCGCCGATGCAGAAGGTTGGCGGCAAACTGAAGGACCTCGATGCGCGCGTGGAGTACCGGATGGTGACGGCGTACCGGTGAGACTATTCGAGTACGGGACTGGAGGTGATGCGAACGGGTGCCGCATCTCGTAGCGCTGCTCTCAGTTCAACCCACAATCCAGGCTGTCTCAATGGAGAGACCATGAAATCACTGAACCGCCCCGGGATTTGAGGAGGACTGGTGTGGTTGAGTTGACCCACGGCCTTTTGGGTCTGGTGAGTGTTGAGGTACCGCGACTCAAACTCCGCCGGCGGAAGACAGCGCAGCACGCGCTGCGCGACAAGCCCGTGTTCATCGTGCGCGGCACGGCCGACGCCATGCTCGGCATCCACCTCGCGCGGTGGTCACGACGTGGCTTTCGCCTTCGCTCGACGTCGATGACAGATCTACGCCGCGTCGGTTCGCGTTAGGAGCCAAGCTGCGCCATCGCCCACGACGCACATTCCCGCACGACCTCATGCTCATGCACCAGCATCGCCTCGAGCACCGCGAGATCCTCGTGAGTGCCGACATTCCCCAGCACCACACACGCGTTGCGCTTGAGCATCCACAACTTCGCCCGCTTGATCGAGCTGCCCTTGAACGCCGCGGCGTAATCCGCGGCGTCCATCATGAGAATCTCGCGCGCCAACGCACGCGTGCGCTCACGTGACCCCGCATCGAGAAACAGTTCGCGTGAGGCGAACGCCGGTTCACGCAACTCGCTCGTGAACGACACGTTCCAAGGGCACACCTCCTGGGACATCTGTCGGCAAAACCGTTTTCTGGTCGAACTCCGGACAGGCTCTCTAAGCCTTATAAATACAACGGGTTAGCTATCGGCGGCGACGATTCGCTGCGGGCGCACTGCCCTTCGCCGTGTCCGCCGCGTGCCTGATGTGCACGGCGAGGAACTCGCCGAGCGTCTCGATCTCACTCTCCACCTGCGCGCGCTCGAGCGCCTGAAAGTAGGGGCGCTTTTCGTCTGATCGGATGGTCACCCACGGGTAGCCGGCGTCGAGGAGCGCGTAGTTCATGAGCAGGCGCCCGAGGCGACCGTTGCCGTCGAGGAACGGATGAATGGTGACGAACTCCAACTGTGTGAGTACCGCGCGCGTGAGCGGACGGAGATCAGACTGCGCCACGAACGCGCTCAAACCGCCTATCAGACTTGGGACCTTGGCGTGCGCGGGCGGCGCGTGGCGCCAGCCGCCCGCGAGACCGACGTTGATGGAGCGCCAGCCGCGCAACTCGTCTTCAGTCACGATGCCGGCGTCCACCGACGGCCGAAAGAGTGCCACGTACAAGTCGAGGATGAGCGCCTCGTCGATCGTCGGCGCCGGCCGAGTGCGCACGAGGTCGATGACCATGTCGAAGGCCCGACTGTACCCCTGCACGGCCATGATGGCCCGCAGTTCCTCGTGACTGGAGGTCTCCGGGAGTGGGGTGCCGTTCACCACGGCGTCCGACACGTCCTTCGTGATGCGGTACCCTTCCATCGTGGTGTTGTGGTAGGCGTCGTATTGCTTCGCCTGGCGCGCATTGCCGATGAGTCGCGCGAGTGACAGCCCCGGGGGTGGGCCCACCCGGAGCTCCAAGAGGCTGTCGAGCACGCCCCGGAATCGCTCAAGCGCCATGAGCTGCCGGTCCAGCCACGGCTGACCTGTGCCCCGGGGGAGTCCGGTCAGCGTAGCGGGCACGACGAGCCTTGTGCCGACGCCTGTCGCGGCGGCGGACGGCGGAAACGTGGAAATTGCTCCGACGGCTGCATCGATCTGTTTCGAAAGCCCGACGTTGCCGAGTCCCTTCGCGAGTTCGCCAAGGCGCGCGAGGACCAGGGGTCGCGGCCGCTCGGTCAGTGCTGCGTCGAGATCCGGCGTCCGAAGCACGAGGTGTCGGAGCCACGCGCTCGTGGGTTCCATTCCGAGCTCGAGCTCCGCGAGGTCGAGGGTCGTCAGAAGGCTGGCCGCCTTCAGGACGCTGACGGCGGCACCTTGGGCCGCCACGTCGACGATCTGGGCCGTCGTGATCGATCCGGGTCGGAGATGCAAACGAAACTCGTCGAACAGCTCGATGGCGTAGCGACTGGCGTTCGCGCTATGGATGGCCGGGAGCACTTTCGGCGGCGCGGTCTCGCCAAGGTGCAACTGGACCGCCGGAATACCCACGGCGGCGGCGGGGGCCCATCGGCGCAGAAGCTCCGCGACGACGAGCCAGTAGTTTCGGAGGAAGATGCCCCGGTCGTCCGTTCGGTCGGGTTCGGTCAGGATCCAGACGCGCCGGTTTGCTACCTCGAGGATGAGGCGGTCGGCGCGGAGCAGGCGCGCGACGGCAGGCGCGGGCGATTCAGAACTGGGGACGACGTACCGATCGGCATCGACGCGTTCCTTCCACCATGCCAAGGCCCTTTCGCGCGGCGTGGTACGGGGGCGAGGGGGCATTTTCGGGGTTGCTGGCTAAGGGACGAAGGCGATTGCGTTGATAAGTATGAGTGAAATGCGCTAGTTATGTCAAGTGAAAAACGATAGAGGTGAAAGGTGTTTGGCAGTAAGCTTGCTCCGTCGAAACGCGATCACGGGAATGACGATTGAGCACTCCGGATCGATCTTGACTCGGAAGCCCTCGACTGCCGAGCTGATTCCGAGTGCTACGCTATTGCCTCGCGGCAGAAGTCGTCGCGACGAGACAGAGGCGAGCAGACTAGAGTACGCGGTTCGGCTGCAACTGCGCCGTTGCCCACGCCGCATGTTCCCGCACGACCTCGTGCTGATGCGTGAGCATCGCCTCGAGCACCGCAAGATCCTCTGCCGTACCAACATTCCCCAGCACCACACACGCATTCCGCTTGAGCATCCACAACTTCGCCCGCTTGATCGCGCTGCCCTTGAACGCCGCCGCGTAATCCGCCGCGTCCATCATGAGTATCTCCCGCGCCAACGCCCGCGTGCCCTCACGTGATCCCGCATCGAGAAACATCTCGCGCGGACGGAACGCCGCTTCACGCAACGCGGTCGTGAACGACACGTTCCACGGACACACCTCCTGACACACGTCGCACCCGTACAGCAAGCCACCGATCGCCTCGCGAAGGCTTTCCGGAATCGCCCCGCGCAGCTCGATCGTGAGATAACTGATACACTGCGTGGCATCGAGCACGCGGGGGCCGGTGAACGCCTGCGTGGGACACGCGTCGAGGCAACGCGTGCAACTCCCGCAGCGGTCGGCCTCGAAGGGCTCATCAACGACGAGGGCAACGTCCGACCCCAGCGCGAAAAACAGCGACGACAAGAAGAAGAACGAACCCGCCGTCGGGTTGATCAGCATCGTGTTCTTGCCGAACCACCCGAGTCCCGCGCGCTGCGCGAGGTCGCGCTCCAGCACCGGCCCACTGTCCACGTACGGCCGCGCGTTCACCGGATGGCCGAGTTCCGCTTCCAGCCAATGGTGCAACGCTCGTGTCCGTTCGCGCAGCAGTTCATGGTAGTCGTCGCCACGCGCGTACCGCGCCACCGGCCCGCTGGGCGCACGGCCACCGTATTGGGTGGCCAGCACGATCGCGTGCGTCGCCCCCGCGTGCGGCCGGCGGGTATCGCGTCGTAGCTCGGCGCCCTCACCAGCGAGATAGCCCATCTCCCCCTGATGCCCGGCCTCGAGCCAGGTGTCGAACCGGGCCCGCGTGGCCGGCGTCCCGAGCGTGGTAATCCCGACCAGGTCAAAGCCGAGGCCGAAGGCCTGCGCTTTGAGACGCCGCGTGAAATCCGCTGCGCCGTTCGTGCCCATTACGGCTGGCGTCCCACCCAGCGGGCGAAGGCAATCACGTCGTCCGCCGGCGGAATCGCGGCTTCGTCCCCATAGGCCGTGTACATGCGCCATTTCACGTAGCTGGTGGCCGGGAGTGGCAGGAACGGAAACCGCCGAAACCAATGCCGGTGCCGAAACCGCCAGGCAACACGGAGCAAGTCTATGGCCAGAAACGGGTTAGAGATCGCGCGCAGCGTCAGCGTCAGGGAAAGTCGGAACCAGTCCATCCGTGAAATATAGAGCGTTGCGACTACGGGATGCGCCCCTCCGAAATGGCGCGCGCTCACAAATGTCGCACCGGTGGTAAAGCGGATCGTCCCCGCGGTCGACACTTCGATTGGACGCCGACACCGGTGCCACCCTCGATGGCTTCTCCTCCCTCTGCATCGCACCGGAATGCCGCACCCCGAACCCAGCCCGTCCGCCGAGAACACGTCGTCGCGTCAGCGCCCGTGGTGGGTCGACACGCTGATGCTGATCGGATGCATCGCCGTCGCCGAGCTCTGTTTGCATCACGCGATCGAGCTGGCGGATCTCGAGGTGAGCGAGTGGACGAGAAGCCTGATCGGGGCGTCCGGTCTGGCGCTGCTGATCGGCCCGTTGTTCGCGTGGATGATGTACCGGCGCCACGTCGATGCCCGCATGGCCCTCGATCGCTTCAGCCGTTCGGGACGCGTTCCAAACAGCCCGCACACGCGAGTGCGCGTGGCGGTGCTGGGGTCGATGGGCGTCATCGCTGCCTTGTTGGCTGCCACGCTTTGGGGTCAGGTCTCGGCTACGGCGCGCCTTGCGCAGACCGCTGAGCTGGTGAATCTCGCTGGTCATCAGCGCATGTTCGCCCAGCGCATCGCCCGCTTCGCGAGTGGCGCGATTGAGACGTCGGCCGATGCGGACGAGATACGATTACTCACCGAACGCATGGGCGCCGGCGCGGCGCGACTCGACACCATGACGGCGGCCTTCGAAGTCGCGGCCTTTGCCGCCGCGAAGAACGCCCGTGATGCCATCGTCGTGTCCGCCGGGCCGCGCGAAGCGCTGGCGGCGTCGACCCTCCGGATGTTGGCCGAACCACTCGCGAGTGCAGAACGCCGCGCTGAAGCCAGCGTGCTCGTGAAGCGCGCCGACGTCGTGACCGCCGATGCTGAGCGGACGGTAAGAATGTTGCAAAAGTATTCCGAGGAACGCATTCAACGCAGCGTGCGCTCCTCATGGACCATTGCCCTGCTCATGCAACTCGTGATCGGCATCATGGCAATCCTCGTGATTGAGCCGGTCATCCGCTTGCTGAAACGACAGCACGAGAACGCGTCGGCGCGTAGCGTCGAGTTCCGACGGCTCGCGATGGTGGCCGAACGCACCAGCAACGCGGTCGTCATCACCGATGCGGCGCGTTATATCACCTGGGTGAACGATGGGTTCACACGGCTTACCGGCTACTCGTTCGACGAGGCGCTCGGCCGGAGTCCGGGAGAATTGCTGCAAAGTGAAAACACGGACCAGGCGACCGTGCGGGCACTCCACGCGGCGTTGAATGAGGGTGCGCCAGTGCGCTGCGAAATTCTGAATCGGAGCAAAGACGGCCAAGAGTACTGGCTCGACCTGTCGATCGAGCCGCTGCATGAAAACGGTCAGCTCACCGGCTTCATCGCCATCGAGACCGAGATCACCGATCAAGTCCGCACGCGAGAAGCGTTGGAAGCTCAACGTTTCCTGGCCGAGACGTCGTTCGGCGAACTGCAGCGCACCGCCAGCATGCTGGAGGAGGCACAATCGGTGGCGAGTCTCGGGAGCTGGTCGTATGACATCGCGACAGATCACATCGAGTGGTCACGGGAAATCTTTCGGCTTTACGGGCGCAATCCACAGAACGGTCCGCCGGGCTATGAGGATATGCTCACCGACTTGATTCCCGCCGACGCCGTGCGGCTCAATGCGGCGGTGCAGGTGACGGCGACCGACGGCACGCCGTACTCGCTGATCATGCGCACGGCGCGGGGCGCCAACGATGTCCGCTACGTGCGCGGTGAGGGGCGTGCGCGCCGTGACCGAGATGGGCAGGTCACGGGCCTCTTCGGCACCGTCATGGATGTCACGGCCGCCATCGAGCGCGAGGAAGCACTGCAGTTGGCGCAGGAACGCGCGGAGGCGGCGAGCCGGAGCAAGAGCGAATTCCTGGCCAACATGAGCCACGAAATTCGCACGCCGCTTACCGCCATTCTCGGTTACACCGATCTCCTGAGGGATGAAGCCATTCGTCAGGGAGCACCCGACGAGCAGCTCCAGTCGATGGGGACGATTCGTCGCGCCGGTGAGCATCTGCTCTCGGTGATCAATGACATTCTCGACCTGTCCAAGATCGAGGCTGGTCGGATGGCCATCGAGCACGTCGAAATGGATTTGCCGCGAGTGCTCTTTGACGTCGACAGTCTGATGCGATCGCGCGCCGCGCAGAAGGGCGTGCAACTGCACACGCGTCTGCTCACGCCGATCCCCGAGCGCATGTTGTCGGATCCGACGCGCGTGCGTCAGATCCTCATGAATCTGATCGGCAATGCGGCCAAGTTCACGTCACACGGACACATCGACATTCAAGTCGACCAGACGACGCTCGACGGGGCGCCGGCCGTGCGCATCGCGATCGTGGATACCGGACCGGGCATGACACCGGAACAGGCGGCGACACTCTTTCAGCCGTTCGTCCAGGCCGACACCTCTGTCACGCGGAAGCATGGCGGAACGGGCTTGGGGCTGACGATTAGTCGTCGCCTCGCCAGTTTGATGGGCGGTGATGTGCAGCTGGTGCAGTCGACGCTTGGTGAAGGGTCCACCTTTGCCGTCATGCTGCCGCTGCTGGCCGTCGACGGTACGCGACAGGTCGAGGATCTTCACGCCTGCGTCAGCGCGTCGCCCACGCTCACGGAAACAGGGGCGTATGCGGTTGCGCTGCAGGGGCGCATCCTGCTCGCCGAAGACGGTGAAGACAATCAATTGCTGATCTCGCACCATCTCCGCAAGGCCGGCGCCGTGGTGGTGGTGGCCGAGCACGGACAGCGGGCGCTCGACCTCATCCTCGAGGCCAATGCCGCCGGGTCCCCCTTCGGTTTGCTCGTCACCGACATGCAAATGCCGGAGATGGACGGCTACACGTTGGCGCGCACGCTCCGCGCGCAAAACAACAGCATCCCTATTGTTGCGCTCACGGCGCACGCCATGGCCGAGGATCGGCAGAAGTGTCTGGATGCGGGCTGCGACGACTACGCGACCAAGCCGATTGACCGTGGGGCCTTGATCGCCACCTGCGCGCGCTGGATGCAGATGACGGCAGACCATCCTGTCACCGCGGCAACGATCGACATCTTCCCGCCACCCACGCTCTACAGCGAGATGCGTGACGATCCCGACTTCACCGAGCTCGTCGACGCCTTCATCGCCGGATTACCAGCGAAGATCGCGCGCCTCGAACAGGCGTACCGCGACGGCGCGCTGCATGACCTCGCCAGGTTCGCGCACCAGCTGAAGGGGGCGGCGGGCGGCTACGGCTACCCGTCCATCAGCCTCGCGGCCCGCGACGTGGAAGCGCACTCGAAGGCTCGGGTGACAGCGGATGGGACCTTCGATCCCGGGGTCGATCTCGCCGAGGCCGTGTCGGTGCTGCTCGATCAGTGTCACTTGGCGGTACGCACCATGGAGCGGGTATCATGACCAGCCTGGAAACGGATCGAGCTGTCGCAAAGGAGCGCGAGTTCATCGCCGATGCGAGGATCCTCGTCATCGATGACGACGCCGATATTCATGCGTTGATGGTCGCGATGCTCCGGCCGCTGCAAGCCACCATCGTCGGGGCGGCGACGGCGGCGGATGGCCTCGCGGCAGCGCGCACGACACTACCCGATCTGATCTTGCTCGACCACGAGCTGCCGGACGCCACCGGTCTCGACGTGTTGCACCAGCTCAGAAGCGAACCGGCGTTGGCGGCTATCCCGGTCATCGTGGTCACTGGGAGCGAGAGCCGACAGGTGCTCACGGCCTGCTTCGCAGCGGGAGCTGCCGACTATATCCGCAAGCCCTTCTTCGCCGCCGAGCTTCGTGCGCGCGTGTGCTCGGTGATTGAGCGCCAGCGTATGCTGGCGCAACTCGGCCGCGCCGCGCACATCGATACGCTCACGGGGCTGCCGAACCGTGCCCTGCTGCACGCCCGGCTGCAGGCCGCCATCGAACACACAGCGCTCGACCCGGCGTACGCATTCGCGGTGATGTTCATCGACTTCGATCGCTTCAAGATCATCAACGACAGTCTCGGGCACGATATCGGCGACCTGCTGCTTAGTGAAATTGCGTCGCGCCTGCGGCTGAACTTGCGGGTGAACGACTGCATCACGCGTGACACGATCGGATCGACCGTCGCACGGCTGGGCGGTGACGAATTCGTCATCGTGCTCGACGACGTAGCGTCAGCGGACCTGGCGGCCGGCGTGGCCGATCGCCTGCTCACCGTGCTTGAACAACCGTACTTCCTCAAGTCGCACACGGTACGGTCAAGCGCGAGCATCGGTATTGTGCACAGCTGCGAGGGCTACACGCAGGCCGATGACATGCTGCGGGACGCCGACATTGCCATGTATGAGGCGAAGAGCCGCGGCAAGGCGTGTCATGCGCTGTTCACGACGAGCATGCGCGACGCCGTGCGCCACCGTCTCGACATCGAGAACTCGCTGCGCGATGCGATCGCACGCCATGAGCTCTACGTGGTGTATCAGCCGATCATCTCCTTGGAAGACCGGTCGATCGAGAGCGTGGAGGCGCTGGTCCGCTGGCGTCATCCGGTGCACGGGATGATTGCCCCGTCCGAGTTTATCCCGGTTGCGGAAGAAACACGGCTGATTCTACCGCTGTCCGACCAAGTGCTGCGTGAGTCGTGCCGGCAATTCATGGTGTGGCAGCGCGAGGCGCCGGACTTTGCGCCGTCGTATATCAGTGTCAATCTCTCACGCGTGCAGTTGGCCGATCCGGACCTCGTGCCGCGGACCATGGCGATTCTCCGGGAAACGGGAATCGCCCCGAACCAAGTGCAGCTGGAAGTCACCGAGTCCCAGCTCATGCAGCATCGCGTCATGGCGGGCGAGTTGCTTGCGGCCTTCAAAGCCGAAGGGATTCGATTGGCGATGGATGACTTCGGGTCGGGCTACTCGTCGCTCTCTTGCCTGCAGGAGTATCCGTTCGACGTGCTCAAGGTTGATCGCGCGCTCACGGAGAATGTGAGCCGCGGTCGTGGCTACTCGGCGCTCTTGCACGCCGTGATCACACTGGCCGAAAATCTCGGTTTGCATGTCGTGGCCGAAGGGATCGAAACCATCGAGCAGCTGGCGTTGCTGCAGGCACTCGGCTGTCCGGCGGGGCAGGGCTACTTCCTCGCCCGACCCATGGAACCCGCGCAGCTTGCAGGATGGTGGTCAACATTCGTAGGCGAAGCATTCGAGGCCGCATGACCACGGTGAGTATCAACGACCAGATCGTACACAGTGCGCTGAAGCGGGTGACCACGGTGGCTACGCTGCCGGTGAGCGCAATGCGCATCATGAAGATTGCCGAGGACCCGACGTCAACCGAAGACGCCTTACTCGAGGTCCTCGAAGGCGACCCGCCGCTCGCCGCGCGCGTGCTGAAGGTCGTGAACTCGGCGTTCTACGGACGTCCGCGTCAGGTGGGGTCCACAGCGGCCGCCATGCGATTGCTCGGCGTGAACGCGATCCGCAACGTTGCCCTGGCCGCCAGCCTCAACCGGCTCTTTCGAGGTGGTCGCACCGTGCCGGGTTTCGAGGCCGATGAATTGTGGACGCACGCGGTCGCGGTTGGAACCGCGGCGCGACGGATTGCCGAACGCTGTCGTGGCATCCCGCAAGAGGAGGCGATGCTGGCGGGCCTGCTGCACGACATCGGCATACTGGTGGCGATTCAGGCGTCGCCCACGGAATTCGCCTTGCTGATCGCGGCGACGTCGCGGGACCCGGCGTTGTCCTTCGCCGAGGCGGAGTCACAGTGGTTGGGTGCCACCCACGAGGCGTTTGGCAAGGCGCTGTGCGAACAATGGCGCTTTCCCGACGCGCTCGCGAAAGCGTGCGGGCATCACCACGATCCGATGACGCTCGCGCCGGCCGACCAGCGACTGCCGGCCATCATTCACGTGGCGGATGTGATTGCCGGCCGGGTGGGCGGTGGGTACACGCGCAGCGTGGGGCGCGACGCGCCGGCTGATGGGGTGTGTGAGCTGCTCGGGCTCGGCACGGCCGATCTGGCAGACATCGAAGCACAACTCAGCAGTGATGTAGAAAAGACATTGGGACTACTCGCCGCGTGAGCGAAAATTCGGCTTGACAGTTCTCTGAACGAGTCGCACCATCGCAGGGTCATTTGATCCCCTCGTGTCATGGAGTACACAAGCATGAAGAACCGTTCATTTGCGGTGAAGTCTTCGTTGGCGGCTGCAGCGATGGCGTTGGCCGCCTGTTCCCCCGAACAGTCCTCGCTGACGTCGCCCGCTGAGGCCTCGCTGGCGGCCGCGCCGCAGGCCTCGATTGCGCGCGCGCCGGAGTTCGTGCCGGGCGAAGTGATCGTGCGATTCAAGCCCGGTGCGTCGACGGCATCGCGCGGCGAGATCATGCGGTCGGCGAATGCACGGGTCGGCGAGAAGATCGTGACGGCGGCAATGCGTGGCCGTGGCGACAACGAGGGGATCACGGTGATGCGCACGTCGATGAACGTGCCGGATGCGATCGCGGCGATGCGCGGACGCGCCGATGTCGAGTATGCCGAGCCAAATTGGATTTACACGACGGACGCCGTGACCGACACGTACTATGCCAACGGATCGCTGTGGGGCATGTATGGCTCGGGAACCACGCCCTCGAATCAGTTCGGCATTGGCGGCAACTCAGCGTGGGCCGCGGGTGCCAACTGCGGTGATGTGGTGATCGGCATCATCGACGAAGGCTACATGTACACGCACCCGGAGCTCGCCGGCAACGCGTTCAAGAATCCGGGTGAGATCGCGGCAAATGGCGTCGATGATGACGGCAACGGCTACGTGGATGACGTGTACGGCTGGGACTTCGCCGGCAACAACAACTCGGTGTTCGACGGCGCCGGAGACGATCACGGCACGCACGTCGCGGGCACGATCGGAGCGGCCGGAAACGGCACCGGGGTCGTCGGCGTGTGTAGCTCAGTAAAGTTGATGAGCGGCAAGTTTCTTGGCAGCCAAGGGGGCACGACGGCGAACGCGGTCAAGGCGGTGGATTATTTCACCGATATGAAAGTGCGACATAACCTCAACCTCCCCGCCACCAGCAACTCGTGGGGCGGTGGTGGCTTCTCGCAGACGCTCGCCGACGCAATCAGTCGCGCAAACACGGCGAACATTTTGTTCGTGGCCGCCGCCGGAAACAGCACGTACAATTGTGATACCTCCACCGCCTGCTATCCGGCCGAGTACACGAGTGCCAACGTGCTCACCGTGGCGTCGATCACCAGCACGGGCGCGATCAGCTCCTTCTCGAACTACGGCGCGACCACGGTCGACATCGGCGCGCCGGGCAGCGGTATTTGGTCCACTGTTCCGGTAGCGTCTCGCGGCAAGACAGTTACGGCAGGTTACGCGAGCTACAGCGGGACGTCGATGGCGACGCCGCACGTGAGTGGTGCCGTGGCATACTACGCGTTTCGTCATCCCGGTTCATCTGCCAGCGACATCAAAACCGCCATCCTCGGTGCGGCTATTCTCACGCCGTCGCTGAGCGGCAAGGTCGTCACCAACGGCCGCCTGAACGTCGCCGGCTTCTAACCCCTTCCGGCGGGATCGTCGAGGGTCATTAGCTTTCGCGGGTCCTCAACCCACGATCGCGATGACCCTCGACGAGTATCAGGAACTCGCCGCCCGCACGCTCGGGCGCGACCGCACGCACGAACAGCAACTCGCCAACGCAGCCCTCGGCCTCACCGGTGAAGCCGGCGAAGTCGCCGAAGTAATCAAGAAACATCTCTTCCACGCCACGCCGCTCGACCAGGATGCGCTGGCCAAAGAGCTCGGCGACTGCCTCTGGTACATCGGCGCGTTCGCCATCGTGCTTGGACTCAGCATGGACGACATCGCGCAGCGCAACATCGACAAGCTGCGTAAGCGCTACCCCGAAGGGTTCGACACCGAGCGTAGTCGCAACCGCACGGACTAGTGGGCTCAGACCCGGGTGGTCTCAGCCCTGGGCGCGAGGCAGGATGACGGTGACAATCGTGCCGACGTGCGGGGTGCTGCTGATCTCCAGATTGCCCTGCAAGGCGCGGATGCTTCCGTACGCCATGGACAGGCCGAGCCCAAGTCCCGTCGCCATGCCCTTCGTGCTGAAGAAGGGATCAATAGCGCGCTCGCGCACGTCCTCGGTCATGCCGATGCCGGTGTCACTGACGATGAGCCGAACATGGTCCCTCGCGTCGAGCGTGCCGGCCGGGACATTCTGCGTTGAGATGGTGATCCGCCCAGCGCGTCCCGACGCGGCCACTGCTTCACTGGCGTTCAGCACGAGACTCGTAAACAGCTGTTCCATCTGATCACGCGAGGCTGCTACGGGCCAGAGCGCTGGCTCGAGCTGCGTTTCCCATATGGTGTCCGGTGCGAGCGCATGCGTGACGAGCTGCGCCGAGGACTCGACGACGGTGTTCAGGTCGAGGAGACCGATGCGAACGTGACGCTGGCCGGTGAACGCGAGCAGTTGACGGACAATGCCTGCCATGCGCGTGGCCGCGCCCGCTGCGCGCCCGAGATCCTCGAGAATGCCGCGAGAAGCCGGAACCGTCTCGAGGGCATCGGCCACCGCAAACTCGATGTGGCCTTGGACTACCGTGAGCAGGTTGTTGAACTCGTGCGCCATGCCTGCGGCCATCTGACCCACGGCCTGCATCTTCTGCGCATGGGCGCTGGCGGCCATCGCGTGCATCGCCTGTTCGGCATCCGAATGCGCCTTTTTCAGACTGGCCTCGTACTGCTCGCGCTCTCGCACGATCAGCACCGCGACTTCGATCGACTGATCGTCGGGATGCTGAACGGCGTTCATCACGACGGGTAGCAAATCACCGTCCAGTCGGCGGAGCAGTACAAACGCACCGTCGATGGTTTTGCCTAGCACCAGCAGCGGACGAAGCTGCATCTCGAAAAACAGCTGGCTCGGCGGCGAAAGGATGTCGGACAACGCGATGAAGCGATGGTCGTGCGGGTAACCGAGCCAGCGGCGCAACGTCAGATTGCTGGATCGCACCGTGCCGTCGGTGGCACAGCGCAAGAGACCGCAGGGGGCACGGTGGTACAGATCCGTTGGCGCCGCCGGAATGTTGACCTGCACTTCGGTCCCCGAAGAAGCCGTCACCGGGCTCTGGAAGGCATCGGCACGGGCCATGTCGCCGCCGGCTCCGCGAGATAGCGTCGGATCACGGCAATCGTCTCCGCAGGGTGCGTGAGGTGTGGACAGTGTCCGGTCGCCTCCATCAAGTGCAGCGTTGCCGTCGGCAGACGTTCCGCGAGGTAGCGTCCGACGCGCTCCGGAGCGATCGCATCGCTGGCACACTGCATGATCAACGTCGGCACCGCCACCGACGGAACGACCCCGCGATAGTCCGAGAGGAACGTCGCTTTGGCAAATTGTCGCGCGATGACGGGGTCCGTGGCACAGAAACTCTCCTGCAATTCAGCGACGTCCTCGGCCGGATTGTCAGCGCCGCCGATCATGGGGGCGAGCGTTCCGGCCCAACTGAAATAGTTCTTCTCCATCATGTCGAGCAGACCAAGAAGATCGGCTCGCTCGAATCCTCCCTGGTATGGTCCGTCGTTCAGATAGCACGGCGTCGGTCCGATCAGGACCAGGCGGGAGAAGCGGGCGGGCTCGCGAATGGCCGCCAACATTCCCACGGTTGCGCTCACCGAATGTCCAACGAACACGACATCCTGAAGGTCCAGCGCGGCACAGATCTCGAGCACATCGCTTGCATAGCCGTCGAGCGACGCGTGTCGCTCGGCCGAGTAGGCGCTGAGGTCAGACCTGCCAGCGCCGATGTGATCGAACAGAACAACCTTGTAGTCGTCCGTAAATGCGGGGACGATGCGGCGCCACATTGCCTGATCGCAGCCGAAGCCGTGCGCCAGCAGAAGAGGCACCGATCCGTGTCCAACGACCTGGACGTTGTTGCGGCGACGAATATCAGGGTGTGGCATTAGGGGCCAGGGCGCGGGTTATGTGAACGTGGCGCCGGTGTTTGAGGAACAGCGTGGTCGCGTTCGCTCGCACGTGCGAGTGCACGGCAGGAGGGCGCTAGCGAAAAAAGGAGCGCCCATCAAACATAACATCGGTCGTCACCCCCAGCAGATCCAATGCACTCGGCACCACGTCGGTGGTACGCTGCGGCAGGCGCGTCACCGGCCCATCAAGCAGCAGCGGCACCAGCATCTGCTCGCGCAGCAGGGCGCCATGCGTGGACACATGCGGCGTCGGCTCGTAGCGGGAGCGCAGGTCCCAGCCACTGGCGGCGGACACGACGATGTCACCCGCCCTTGGCGACGGGACCAGTGTGGAAAGTTGCACGAGGGCATCGGCGTAGGGCGACGCGGCGCCAGCCAACCATGCATCATTCGCGTCGAGCTCTGGTAGCGAGCCGCCAAGCTGCAACGGATCACCGTCGATCGGTGCATAGCTCCAGCGCGCGTCGTGCCCCGCATGCGAGCGCACAATGTCGGCCACGCCATCGCGCTGATGAAACACGCGAACGGTATCCGCACCCATCGCCACCGCCAGCAAGCCAGTGGACGGCCGATCGAGCATTGCGTCGAGGGTTGTCTGCCAACGTGTCGTCAGCGAAGGCCACCACGCGCGTAACCGGCGCGCCGGCTCGAGATACACGTGCCCCATCGCGTTACCGCCGACCATGAGTGCGACATCCGCTCCGCGCGTACCAAGCTTCGGATGGGCGAGCACCTGATGTCCGCGTCCTGACAACCAACCGTGCAGGTCGTCATGCTCGGAGACGGGCGCATGGCCGTGGTCGCCCACGACCCAGATGCGTAGCCCATCGGCCCATCCGCCGGCCGTCGCGATGACCTGAGCACGCGTGATCGCCGCGTCGACATCACCGATGGCCGTACGCACCACGGCAGAGTCACTGCCGAACGCATGCGAGAGCTTGTCGGGGCTCAGGATGCCGAGCATGGACAGGAGCGGGCGCGTCCGCGTGAAACGGCGAAAGAATTCGCGCACGGCGGCTTGCTCTACGCGACGCCACGCGTGTGCATCACCGCGGAAGTGCGCCCAGCCAGCGCGTAGCGACCAGCCTATGCCGCGGCCGACGCGACCGTGTGTGGCGCCGCGCGCGATCATCATCAGCCCGGCCAGCGACGGTTGCACCAGATCATACAGCGTCGGACTGCGTGGATCGAGATCGCCGTCCACATGCCAGATGTCGATACCCGAATAGCTGCGCGCCTGCGCATGCGACCAGGGCAACGAACGTGCCCGGTCGAACCAGCGCAGGCCCGGCATACCCACCGACGCCGGATGCCGGCCCATGACGAACGGGGCATACGCGGGACCGGTGACGGACGGGAAGGACGTGCTGACTGTATGCAGCGCTCCCCGCTCGCGTAAACGCGACATCGCCGGGAGATTGCCACGATCCATTTCGTCGGCGAGGACGTCCGGGCGCACGCCGTCGGCCACGACCAACAGCAGTCGCGTGGTCACGGTGGTATCATCAGACATCAGTCCTGCCAACTTCCACGTGCTCCTCATGGCAAAATCGCGTCAATCACAGCCTCGAACAGCAACCGGCAAGAAGGCCTCCGCCGTCACCCGCGCGCAAGCCGAGCAGGAATCGCGCGACGGCCTCGTGGAACGTACCGAGGAAGGACATCGAAAGGCGGGCCGTGAGCCGAGCGCCGAAGCGCCCCTGGTATCCAGCGGTGCGCGCGCCGTTCGTCGCCCAGAACAGCGCCTGATCGATCAGGATATCCGTGATCGACCAATGCTTACGGAAGACGAGAAGTTGCTGCAGAGTCCGAAAGACGACATGGGCGCGTTCACGCGCTCCGATCCGTGGCGGGTCATGCGGATTACGTCGGAGTTCGTGGAAGGCTTCGATGCGCTGTCCGAGGTCCACAAGGGCGTGACGATCTTCGGGTCGGCGCGCACCGGGCCGGACGATCCGCAGTATGTCGCGGCGCAGGAAACGGCACGGTTGCTCGCGGTGCAGGGATTTTCGATTATCACCGGCGCCGGGCCTGGCATTATGGAGGCCGCCAACAAAGGCGCCAAGCAGGGCGGCGGTCACTCGGTAGGCTGCAACATCGAATTGCCCTTCGAACAGGGCGCCAATCCCTATGTCGACACGTTGGTGAACTTTCGCTACTTCTTCGTGCGAAAGACGATGTTCATCAAGTATTCGAATGCGTTCATCATCTTTCCCGGTGGCTTCGGCACGCTCGACGAACTGTTCGAAGCGTTGACGCTCATTCAGACCGGCAAGATCTATCAGTTCCCGGTCATTCTATTCGGTCGGCACTATTGGGCCGGACTGGTTCGATGGATCACGTCACGCTTGGTCGGCGAAGGGAAGATCTCGCCCGGGGACCTCGATCTGCTGCTCCTCACTGATGATCCGGCGGAAGCCGCGCAGGCCGTGATTGACGCCCACGAGGCGCAGACGGCTGCCAAAAACGCGGAGAATTAAAGCCGATTGACTTTGTTTGGATTGATGTGTTAGGCTGAGTTCACGCGTATTGAGAAGCGTTCTCAACTAAGATATCATGCCGACCCTTTTTGTGCTAGCCGCCGTCGTGGCCACCGCGCCTCTCCTCCAGGACTCAATCCGCACGCCTCGCACGGCGGCGGACTCGGCAGCAGCTCAGGCGCTGTCGGCGGTCCGGGTGTCGGCCGAACGTGCCTCGCGCACGCAATACCGCGTGACCCGAACCCGCTCATCCACCCGCACCCTGACCCCGCTCCGGGAGGTGCCGCAGTCGATCACCGTGCTCGGTCCTCAGGTCCTGCGCGATCTCGGCCTGCAGACGATAGCTCGTGCCATGGAGTACGTGCCGGGCGTCACGATGGGGCAGGGTGAAGGGCATCGCGATGCCCCCACCATCCGCGGCCAAAGCACCACCGCCGATTTCTTCGTGGATGGCGTCCGCGATGACGCGCAGTACTTCCGCGACAGCTACAACGTGTCGCAAATCGAAGCGCTCAAAGGCGCCAATGCGCTCGCGTTCGGTCGGGGCGGCGGTGGTGGCGTGATCAACCGCGTCATGAAGCAGGCCGAGTGGACGCCGACGCGCAGCGGTGGCCTGGAAGCGGGCTCGTACGACGAGCGTCGCTTCACGCTCGATGTCGGACAGGCCGTCACGACGCAGCTCGCGGCGCGGCTCAACGCGCTGCACGAGAAGAGTGGCTCGTACCGTGACTTCGTTGAGTACGAAAAGAGCGGATTCAACCCCACGGTGGCCCTGCTCGCCGGCAAGATAATGATCCGCGCGGGTGTCGAGCACTTCGTCGATCGTCGCACGGTTGACCGCGGCATTCCTTCGGCGAACGGCCGTCCGTCTGCACTCGACTGGCGCACGTTCGTGGGCGACCCGGATCGCAGTCGATCGACCATGACCGTGGACGGCGCGCACCTGGTGGCCGAGTATGACAACAGCCACGGCCTTACGCTGCGCACGCACTCGCGCGCCATGAAATACGACAAATTCTATCAAAACGTATTTGCGTCGAGCGCGGTGAATGCCGGCGGCACGCAAGTCTCCCTCGGCGCGTACAGCACGGGCACCGACCGCCGCAGTCTGTTCAATCAGAGCGATCTCGTGTACACGTCGCGCCACGGCATCGTGCGGCAGACACTCGTGACGGGCACCGAGTTCAGTCGCCAGGCCACCGACAACGTGCGACTCACCGGCTACTTCGACAACACGTCGACCTCACGCACGGTGCCGTTGGCCGCGACGACGGTGGCATCACCCGTGACCTTCCGCGCCAGCGCGACCGACGCCGACAACGACGCCGTGGTCAACGTGGCGGCCGTGTTCGCGCAGGAGCAGTTGCACGTCGGTGAGCATCTGCAGTTCGTGCTCGGCGCGCGATATGATCGCTTCGCCGTGCGCGTGCGTGATCATCGCACCGATGCCGTCACGCAGCGCACGGACTATCTGCTCTCACCGCGCGGTGGGGTCGTGTTCACGCCAAGTCGCACGCTGTCGCTGTACGGCTCGGTCGGAATTTCGTCGCTGCCAAGTGCGGGCGATCAGTTCTCGTCACTCTCGGCGAGCTCGTCCACGCTCAAGCCTGAGCAGTTCCGCAACCGCGAAGTGGGCCTCAAGTGGACGCCAACTGAAGCGCTGGAGCTCAACAGCGCTTGGTATCGTCTCGACCGGACCAACAGCGCGGCGCCGGACCCGAGCAATGCGGCCTTGTTGGTGCAGACCGGTTCGCAGCGCACCAGCGGCGTCGAGGTCGGAGTCACGGGTGCGGTGACGTCGCGATGGAATGTGGTGGGTGGATTGGCGGTGCAACACGCGCGGATCCTGAATCGCACCACGGCCGCGCGCGCCGGTGCCTCGGTACCGCTGGTACCGCGCACCACCCTGTCGCTCTGGAACAAGGTGCGGGTCTTCTCACACGCCTCGCTGGGCGCTGGCGTGGTGCACCAAGGCGATCGCTTCGCGGCCGTCGACAACAGCGTGCGACTCCCGGCCTTCACGCGCCTCGATGGCGGACTCTTCGTGTCACTCCCGCGCTCGCTCACGATGCAGGCCAACGTCGAAAACGTGCTCGGCAGGCGCTATGCGGCCACGTCGCACGGCAACAACAACATCATGCCGGGGGCACCGCGCACCGTTCGGCTGTCCTTGTCCGTTCTGCCGTGAGGTGAGGGCACCGCCGTGCCGCCGAGGGCGTGATTCGTCGCGCACGTCTTGAACCCCCACCAAACCATGCCATATTTCCGGATTGCACACGCGCCCGGCCCGAAACGGCCGGGCGCGCGCCTTTTTTGTCCCGCTTCAGTGGACCCGCGCATGTTTCAGGAACTCATCGCCAAGATGGCGCGTGAAGTCGAGAAGCTCTCCTACGAGCTCAACGTCACGCTCCCCTTTGAAATCCGGAAGGCCGTCGAACTCGGCGACCTGAAGGAGAACAGCGAGTACAAGGCGGCACTGGAGCGTCAGCAGTTCGTGCAGGCGCGCCTTGGGCAACTCACGCAGCGCGTGACCAAGCTCGCGAATATCGATATTGCGCAGATCTCGGCCGATCGTGTGGGCCTGGGCAGCCAAGTCATCGTCGAAGACGAAGAGACCAAGTCCCGGGAGACGTACGAACTCGTGTTCGGCGATGCCGGCGAGCTGCAGGATGGTCATGTCACGATGGCGTCGCCGATCGGGCTGGCGCTGCAGGGCAAGGCCGTCGGCGAGCAGGCGATCTTCAAGCTGCCCAAGAAGATCCGTCGCCTGGTGATCATGGAACTGAAGACGATCCACGATCGCAGCGCCGACGAACTCGCCTGATTCGCCTGAACCCGATTCCCCCCGTCGCTGGAGCCATGTGATGAAGCGTGCCGAATACACCGCTCGCGGCTCCGTGCCGCAGGACGTCATCGAATGCGTCGACCGCGAGACGCCGACGCCGAAGGCGGGTGAAGTCCTGATCGAGATGCTGGCGGCGCCGATCAATCCGTCGGATGTGCTCACGCTGACGGGCCAATACGGGCTGCTGCCGCCGCTGCCGGCGATTGGCGGCAACGAAGGGATTGGCCAAGTGGCGGCCCTCGGCGACGGCGTCACTTCGGTCGCGGTGGGACAGCGCGTGCTGTTGCCCGTCGGTGCTGGCTCGTGGGCGTCGCATCTTATCGCGCCGGCGGCTAAGCTCATGCCGTTGCCGCCGATCGGCGACCCGCTGCAGCTGGCCATGATGACGGTGAATCCGCCCACGGCGTCGCTGCTGCTCTCCGAGTTCGTGTCGCTCTCCGCCGGCGACTGGGTCATTCAGAACGCGGCGAACAGCGGCGTGGGCGAGTATGTCATTCAGCTCGCCAAACGTCGCGGCTTTCGCACGGTGAACGTGGTGCGGCGCCAGGATGCGATCGCTCCGTTGCAGGCGCTCGGTGGCGACGTGGTGTTGGTGGACGGTCCCGACCTCGCTACGCGCGTGGCCGAAGCCACCGACAATGCGAAGATCCGCCTCGGCTTCGACTGCGTGGGCGGTAGCGCCACCGATCGGATCGCGCGGAGTCTGGCCATCGGTGGCACCGTGGTGAACTACGGTGCGCTCAGCGGCGAGGCGTGCAAGATCGCGCCGGGGTCTTTCGTGTTTCGCGATGTCACACTGCGCGGCTTCTGGCTCGCCTTCTGGTTTCGCAATGCCACGGTCGAGCAGCAGCGTGCACTTTTCGGCGAGATCGCGACGCTGATCGCCACGGGAGCGTTGGCTGCGACCGTTCAGGAAGCGTTTCCGTTGGCGCGTATCAAGGACGCCGTGGCGGCTGCGGCGAGCGGCGGTCGGCGCGGCAAAATTCTGTTGGTCCCGTAGGCTCGGGGCGATCGACCGCGGTTTCGGCGCCACCACAAACGAACTGCCTGACCGCGAATCGACACGAATCGTCGCTGATCAATAGCGACGATATTGACTATGTGGGTTGCGCGACGCCGACTCCGTGTGCTTATCGCGGAAATCCGCGGTAAGGCTGTTTGTTTGAAACGCCGACCAACGGCCTCTCCGCGGTACTGTCTCGCGCGCGTGCGCTACCCGGCCGTTAATCCGCCGTCGACCGCCAACGCGTGTCCGACCATGAACGCGCTGGCTGAGCTGCACAGGTAGAGCACGGTGTCGGCCATCTCCTCGGCGGTGCCAAGTCGGCCGAGTGGCACACGCGCCGTGAGTTCGCTTTCGGGGAGCCCGGCGTCGAGCATGCTTTGCACCATTGGCGTGAGGGTGAAACCGGGGCACAGCGCGTTGATACGAATCCCCTTGCGTCCGTACTCCAGGGCGGCCGTGCGCGTGAGCCCAACGACACCGTGCTTGCTGGCCGAGTAGGCCGAGTGCCGAGGAAAGCCGCCCAGGCCGGCCACCGACGCGACGTTCACGATGGTGCCGCGTCCCGCCGCGAGCATCACGGGAATCTCGTGACGCATGGATCGCCATACGCCCGTGAGGTTGATGTCGATCACGGCGTCCCACACATCCGGCGGATACTCGGCCGTGCGCACCTCGGCGCCGCCGACACCAGCGGCGTTGATCGCGATGTCGAGCGCACCGAACTTCGCGACGGTACGCGCGATGGCGGCCGCGATCATGGCATCATCGCGCACGTCGCAGGGCACGGCAAGTCCACCGACCTCACGTACTATGAGCTCGGCGCGTTCGAGTTGCACATCGCCCACCACCACGTGCGCGCCCTGCGCGGCGAAGGCACGTGCTGAGGCCGCGCCGATACCGGAGGCGCCGCCGGTGATGAAGACAACTCGATCGGTGAATTCAGACATCGGCTAAACGGGTAGAGGGTGAAGCAGCACCGTTCACACGTCGTCGATCGTGAACACGCGCGCGACATCGCGGTCGTACGCATCGAGCTGTTGCGCCACGTCCTGCTCCGACCACTGCAGCAACGCGGCCATCAGCGGCGCGATGCGGCGAGCCGCCGCACGGCCGTTGTCGCGTGTTTCGAAGGCGACATGTGTGCGCCGCACCAGCACGTCGGACAACGTACTCGCCATTTCGCGTTCCACCGCATGCGCCACTTCGGCCAGCAAGTACGGCAAGTCGTCGGAGAGCCGATGTCCGAGCGAGGCATCGCGCTGCACGTAGCTCCACACATTCCGCCATCGACTGCCGTACGCCAACGCCAATCGCTCGCCCACCGCCGCGTCGTGCACCGTATTGCGCGCGTCGGCCATCGTTGCCTCTCGTGACACGATATCGCCACCGGGCAGCGGTGTAGACTCACTTGGCTGTGGTGCGTGCGTGAGCACCGGTGCGGCACCTGACTTCGGCAGTTCGTGGCGCGCGTGCGCCAACACATCGGCCGCCATGGCGCGATAGGTGGTGAGTTTGCCGCCGGTGATGCTCACGAGACCGTCAGCGCGATGGGTGATGGCGTGTTCGCGCGACGCGGCATTGGCGCTCTGTTCACCGGCGCGCACAGCGGCCAGCGGACGGATGCCGCACCACGCCGATACCACGTCGTCCATCGTGAGCTGCGCGAACGGAAAACACCGATTCACCGATTGCAGTAGGTACGTGACCTCGGCGCGCGCGGCGCGGATGTCGTCGGGCCCGGCGTGCGCGGGGCGCTCGGTCGTGCCGATGATCGTGTGCACACCGGCCGGGAGTACGAACATCACGCGGCCGTCGAGCGGTGACACGATGGTGACCGCGTCGTTGTTCCCCACCCGGTTGCGAGGCACCGCGATGTGCGCGCCGGCTGACCCGAAGACCTGAGCGCCCTGCGGCGAGCCAGTGAGAGCGGCGGTGGCATCGCTCCACGGGCCGGTGGCGTTGACGATCACCCGCGCCTGAACGGAAAACGCCATGCCCGTGAGTCGATCCTCGACCACCACGCCCGTGAGCCTGCGCCCGGTGTCGTTGGAATGAAGCCCGGACACCACGGCCACATGGTTGGCGACCGCCGCCCCGGCCTCGCGCGCCGCCAGCGCACTGGCCAAGGTGAGACGGGAATCGTCGGTCGCGGCATCCCAGTAGCGCGCGCCACCCACCATGCCATCGGGCGCCAGCGCCGGTTCGGCGGCCAGCACGCCGCTGCGATCCAGCGCGTGGTGTGGCGTGTTCCGGAACAACGACAGCGCATCGTACAGCGTCAAGCCCGCGCGCATCTTCCAGAGCGGGACACGGGCCCCTCGATAAACCGGCCACGTGAACGCCAGCGGACGCACGAGATGCGGCGCCAGCTCCAGCAGTAGGCGTCGTTCGCGGCTCGACTCGAACACGAGGCCGATATGGCCGTGCTCGAGATAGCGAACGCCGCCGTGCACGAGGCGGGACGACCTGCTGGAGGTGCCACTCGCGAAGTCGTCGCGCTCCAGGAGCGCCGTGCGAAAGCCCGCCAGCGCTGCCTCGCGCGCCACCCCCGCCCCCGTGATGCCCCCGCCTACGATGAGCATGTCGAAGGGTTCAGCCGCCAGCGCCGCCAGCGCCACCTGTCGCGTTGCCACGGCGGCTGAGCTCAGGGCCGGCCGTACGGAATGGGGAGTTCCCTTCGGTTCATGCATTCCTCCAGAGATGCCGCGAGAACCCTCGCCGCGCTAGGGGATCGACCGTTACCTTCGGCGTATGCCCACCTTTGGAACTGGCCGTCGTGTGGCCATCGTCGCCGGCGTTCGTACGCCGTTCGCGCGCTCGGGAACACTCCTCAAGGACTACACCGCCATCGACCTCGGCAAGCTGGCCGTCGCCGAACTCGTGCAGCGCACCGCCCTCGACGGCGCGCTGGTCGACCTGTTGGTGTTCGGCACCGTCGTGCAAGCCGTCACGGCGCCGAACATCGCCCGGGAAGTGTCGCTCCTGCCGCACTTTCCGAAAACGCTGCAGGCCTACACCGTGTCGCGCGCCTGCGCGTCGGCGAATCAGGCCATCACCGACGCCGCCGATCAAATCACGCTAGGTCATGCGCACGTGGCGATCGCCGGCGGTGCCGAGTCGCTCACGCAGGTGCCGATCCTGCACTCGCGCGGCATGAGTGATGTACTGGTGGCAGCGTCGAAAGCCAAGTCGTTGCCGCAGCGCCTCGGCATCCTCGCGCAACTCCGCCCGAAGGATTTCATCCCCATTACGCCGGCCATCGCCGAGCCGAGTACGGGCGAGTCGATGGGACAGTCGGCCGACAAGATGGCCAAGCTGAACGGCATTTCGCGCGAGGCGCAGGACCGCTTTGCGTTGCGATCGCACCTGAACGCGGCAGCCGGAACCGACGACGGACGTCTCACGGCCGAGATCGTGCCGGTTCCAGCGCCGCCGACGTTCGAGCGCATGATCGACACCGACAACGGCGTACGACGCGATTCTACGTATGAGCAGCTTTCAGCGCTCAAGCCGGTGTTCGATCGTCTGTACGGCACGGTCACGGCGGGGAACGCGTCGCCGCTCACCGACGGTGGAGCGGCGGTACTCCTCATGTCGGAGGAACGGGCGAAGTCGCTGGGCTACACGCCGCTCGCCTACATCCGGTCGTACGCGTATGCGGCCGTGGATCCCGCCGAGCAATTGTTACAGGCGCCGGTGCTGGCGGCACCACTCGCGCTGGCGCGAGCCGGACTCACGCTCGGCGATATCGATCTGATTGAAATGCACGAGGCGTTCGCCGCGCAGGTGCTGAGCAACATTCAGGGAATGGCGTCGACCACATGGGCGGCGCGCGCCGGGCTGAGCACGCCGGTCGGTGACGTCGATTTCGAAAAGCTGAACGTGATGGGCGGATCGCTGTCCATCGGTCATCCGTTCGGGGCCACCGGAGCCCGCGTGCTCACCACGCTGTGCAACGAGCTGGCGCGACGTGGCCAACAATTCGGCATGCTGACCGTGTGTGCCGCCGGCGGGATGGGTCACGCCATGATCGTGGAGCGCGCATGAGTACGGTCAAGAGCACGCTGCTCATGGAAGACGCCACCACCGGCGTGTCACTGTCGGTGCAGGACGGCGTGGCGACGGTGCGCTACGACCAGCCGAACTCGCCGGTGAACACGTTGAACACGCGCGTGGGGCCGGTGTTCGAACAGATCTTTGCGCGTATCGAGCAGGATGCGACGATTGTCGGCGCCGTACTGGTCAGTGGGAAAGTTGACACATGGATTGCCGGCGCCGACATCGACGAACTGCGGCGGGTGACCACGCCGACGGAGGGCGAAGCGCTGTCGCGCGGTGGACAGCAGCTGTTGAATCGACTCGCGGCCATGCCCAAGCCGTTCATCGCGGCGATTCACGGCGCGGCGTTGGGCGGCGGTCTCGAGATCGCGTTGGCCTGTCGTTATCGCATCGCGACCGATCATCCCAAAACCGTGTTGGCCCTGCCCGAAGTGCAGCTTGGGCTGCTTCCCGGTGCCGGTGGGACGCAGCGCTTACCGCGCACGGTCGGGTTGCAGGCGGCGCTCGACATGATTCTCACCGGCAAGAACATCCGCGCGAAGAAGGCCTGGCAGATGGGGCTCGTGCACGAACTGGTGCATCCGAGCATTCTGCACGACGTGGCGGCGAAACGTGTGCATGCCTTGGCGCGTGGTGACGCCACACCGGTGCGCGCGCGCGCGCAGGGTGCCAGCGACGTGTTGCTGGAAGACAACGCGATCGGTCGCAAGATCGTGTTTCGCCAGGCGCGCGAGACGGTGCTGAAGAAGACGCGCGGACAGTATCCTGCGCCATTGGCGGCGATCGAGGCGATCCAAGCCGGCTATCAGCACGGACAGGAGGCGGGGCTTCTCGAGGAAGCGCGCAGCTTCGGCGACCTGGCCGTGAGCGAGGTGAGTCGGGAGTTGGTGTCGATCTTCTTTGCCACGACCGCGCTAAAAAAGGACAACGGGCTGCGCGAGGGCGAGAACGCCGATCCCCTGCGCGTGCGCAAGATCGGTGTGCTCGGCGCCGGATTCATGGGCGCCGGCATCGCCACGGTCGCGGTGCAGGCGGGCACGATGGTCCGCATGAAGGATGCGTCGCTTGATCGCGTGGCCGCGGGATCGCGCGCGGTGCGTGAGGTGCTGCGCGAGCGGGTGAAGCGCCGACAACTCACGCGCCTGCAAATGGATGACACGCTGTCTCTGGTGGGCGGCACAGTCGACTACAGCGGCTTCGCAAACGCGGACCTCGTGATCGAAGCGGTATTCGAGGATCTCGCCGTGAAGCATGCCGTGCTGCGCGAAGTGCAGGCCGTCGCACCGAGAGCCATCTTCGCGTCGAACACGAGTACGATCCCGATTCGCGACATCGCGACGGCGGCGGTGCATCCGGATCAGGTGGTCGGCATGCACTTCTTCTCGCCGGTCCACAAGATGCCGCTGCTCGAGGTCATCGTGACGCCCGAGACGAGCGCGCAGGCCACGGCCACGGTGGTCGCGTATGGCAAACAGATCGGCAAGACGGTGATCGTGGTGCGCGACGGCCCGGGGTTCTACGTGAACCGTATTCTCGCGCCGTACATCAATGAAAGTGGCAAGCTGCTCGACGAAGGCGCCTCCATCGACGCCGTCGACGAGGCTCTGGTGGCGTTCGGCTTTCCGGTGGGACCGATCACGTTGCTTGATGAAGTCGGCCTCGATATCGCCGGCAAGTCCGGACCCATCATGGCGGCGGCGTTCGGCGATCGCATGCGTCCATCGGTTACACTGCAGCGCGTGATCGAGAGTGGGCGACTCGGGCGCAAGGCGAAGCGCGGCTTCTATCGGTACGACGAGCAGGGCAAGCGGCAGGGCGTGGACCAGGGGGTCTATGCCCTGACGCCGGCGTCCGGATCACGCATCACGGTGGCGGCCGAAGCGATGCAGCGCCGCACGGTACTGCCCATGCTGAATGAGGCCGTGCGCTGCCTGGAGGACGGCATTATCCGATCACCGCGAGATGGCGATATCGGCGCGGTGTTCGGCATTGGGTTCCCGCCGTTCCGTGGCGGTCCGTTCCGTTTCCTCGACGCGCTCGGCGCGGCGACGGTGGTGCGGCAACTGGAAGAGCTCGACGCGCGCTTTCCCGGCCGATTCGAACCGGCCGCGCTGCTGCGCGTCATGGCGGCTTCCGGCGCACGATTCCATCCCTGACGGCCGCCTTTCCGCACACTGGCGTCGGGCACGTGGGTATATTCTGGTGGTAGCCGTTCCGCGCCGTCCGGTCTAAAGACTTGGCGACGCGCGATTCCCCTTCTGCTGAACTCCGCGTCTCCGCGCCGCATGCTTCGTTCGTCCCTGCTGTACCTCTCGCGCCAACAGCGCATTTTCGATTTCGTCAAGAACGTCGGCTTCGCGCGCAAGATGGCGTCGCGATTCGTCGCGGGCGAAACCATCGCGACCGCGCTCACTGCCGTCGAGCAGCTGAACGCCAAGGGCATCTCCGCCTCACTCGATTTGCTTGGCGAGTCGGTCTCGAGCGAAACCGAAGCCCGTGAGACGGGACGGCAGTATCTCGAGATTCTCGATCGCATCGAACAGAAGAAGCTGCAGGCGAATGTGTCAGTGAAGCTGACCGCGCTCGGACAGGACATCTCGGACGAACTTGGCCTGGACGTGGTTCGCCAGGTGCTCGATCGCGCGAAGCAGTACAAGAGCTTCGTGCGGCTCGACATGGAGTCGAGCGCGTATACCGATCGCACGCTCGACACCTTCGAGCAAAAGCTCTACCCGGACTATCCCGAGAATGTCGGCGTGGTGCTGCAAAGCTCGTTGCGTCGCACGCTCGACGATGTGGAACGCGCCAACCGACTCAAGTGCCGAGTGCGCATCTGCAAGGGCGCGTACCTGGAGCCGGCCACCGTCGCGTTTCCCGATAAGGCCGATGTCGATCGCAACTACGTCGAGGCCATGCATCGACTGATGGAGCACGGCAACTATCCCGGAATTGCGACGCACGACGAACTGATCATCAACGAAGCCAAGCGCTTCGCAAAGGAACGCGGCATTGCCGCCGAGCGCTTCGAGTTCCAGATGCTCTTCGGCGTCCGCCGCGATTTGCAGGAACAGATCGTGAAGGAAGGCTACCGCATGCGCGTGTACGTGCCGTTCGGTAGCCAGTGGTACCCGTATCTCATGCGGCGTCTGGCCGAGCGTCCGGCCAACATTGCGTTCATGGCGGGAAACATCGTGAAAGAGTCATTCTCCCGCTGACCGAACATCACGGACACCACCTTCCCGCCGATCATGACGCGGGAGACGAGCGCACGCTGGGCGGCTACATGGCCGTCCATAAGCGTCCTGCCGCCTTCGAAGGGGTGGATGGGCACGCGTACTCCGCGGACATCCTTACCGATACCACCGGCGACCGCTCGGCGCCCTGGGGTGCGTACCTGATGTTCGTCAAATGGGGATTCGGTGAACCGGAAGTGCAGGGACATCTCGAGACCGGCTTTTTGATCACCGGGGCCAGTGAGGCGGTCATTCGCCATCAGCTGGGCGGCATGGCGCTCGGCACGGTGAAGGCGACGCTCGATGGGCTGATCCGGGGGCAGACGCCGTGACTGACGATACCTTCGACGGCACCTTCGACGGCGTGGTCATGCAGGGCACCGGCGGCATCTGGCAGGTGCGCACCGACGACGGGGCCTTGTTTGACGTGTCCCTGCGCGGACGGCTGAAACACGAAGCACACGGCTCCCTCAAACTCGCCGTCGGGGATCGTGTCACGATCGGCCGCGTCGCCGACAGTGATTCGTGGGCCATCGACCGCATCCATCCGCGGCGCAGCAAGCTCGCGCGGCGCGCCCCCGCCGGCGCACGCGGCGAACGTATCATCGTCGCCAATCTCGATCAGGTGCTGGTGGTGTTCGCCGCCGCGCGTCCGGAGCCGCACCCGCGCATGCTCGATCGCTTTCTGGTGATCGCCGAGGCGAACGGACTCGCCGCGCGGATCATCATCAACAAGATCGACCTGGTTGATGCGAGCACGATCCGCGAGCGGTTCGACGAGTTCGTGAAGGCGGGCTATCCGCTGCACCTCGTCAGCGTCGTTACGGGCGAAGGGCTCGAGGAACTGCACGACGAGGTCGCAGGAAAGGACTCGGCGCTGACTGGCCCGTCGGGCGTCGGCAAGTCGTCATTGATGAACCGGCTGTTCCCGGGGCTCGATCTGCGAACGGCCGAGATCAGTGATAGCGTGAACAAGGGGCGACACACCACCGTCGGCGCGGTCTTGCATCCGCTGCCGGGTGGCGGGTTCGTGGCCGATACCCCGGGATTGCGCGAGGTGGGCCTCTGGGGCATCGACGCCCGCGAGATCGCCCAGTGTTTCCCGGAGTTCCGTCCCTTGATCCACGACTGCCGGTTCGCCGACTGCACGCATACCGTCGAGCCGGAGTGCGCGATCAAGGCGGCCATTCGCGACGGCACGGTGGGCAGGGGACGCTACGAGAGTTACGTCAAACTACGCGAGGAGCTGGCCGAGCAGAGCTAATCGCCCGGAACGACGGGCGCAGCAATCCGGCGGCAGGTGAGGCGCGTAGTACTGGTGACATGACACACGCCGTCCAGAGAACGCTCGCCTTTTCGACCTATTCTCCCGGTCTATCCAGTCATCTGGATACCGAATACTTTGCACGAGGGTTCGTTGCCCGCGGCCATCACCGGGTCGCCCGACACGGGCGCTCGTTCAACACCAGTTTCTCTAACTCTTACGTGCCTCTCGCTGACGCTGCCGAGCCGCTGGACGTCCAACTGATCGCCGAAATGGCGCAGGGGGATGAACGTGCGGCGTCCATGCTGTACGATCGCCACGGGGCCGTGATGTACGGTCTGTCGTTGCGCGTCGTTGGCGAACCGGCGGATGCCGAGGAAGTGGTGCTCGACGCGTTTGCCCAGGCGTGGCGCGATGCCGCCCGCTACGACACGTCGCGCGGTTCGGTGGCTGGCTGGCTCACCACGATCACGCGGACGCGGGCGCTCGATCTGATCCGGGCGCGCGGACGTCGCGCGAAGATGACCGACACGGCCACGGCCACGCTCGACGAGCCGGCCGCGATGGGCAGCGGCTTCGCGGCACCTGATGTACAGGTACAGGAGACGGAACGGGCCGTGGCGGTGAAGTCGGCGCTGGACCAGCTGCCGATACCGCAACGGCAGGCCATCGAACTCGCCTTCTTCGAAGGATTGACACACCACGAAGTGGCGGATCGTCTCAGTGAACCGCTGGGCACGGTCAAAACTCGAATTCGACTCGGGATGCAGAAGCTGCGCGATGCGTTGTCCGGACTGGCACCGGAGAGCGTATCATGAACGATATGACGCCACTCACCCTCGAACAGTTGCGCGACCTCGCGCCGTCGTTCGCGCTCGGTATGCTCGATGCCGACGAGCGCGCGGCGTTCGAGCGTGGGCTGCAGCTTCCCGAGTATCGGGCAACGCTCGAGCGCGATCTGGTCACGCATCGTGCAGCCGCCGAATTGATGGCGACCGCGCAACCGGTGGTGCCACCGCCGGGACTCAAGGTGCGCATGATGGAGCGTATCGCTGCCGAGAAGCGGGCGGCGTTGCTCAACGTGTCCGAGCCGAGCGTGCCGGTGGTCGCGTCGGTCATCGAGCGTGTGGTCGAGCCGGTGGTCGAGCCGGTGGTGGCGGCCATCGAGACGCCACGCGAATCGGTCACCGATAACGTGCGTGAACTGGCGATGGCGCGACGTGCCGAGGCGGTGCCCGCCACTCCCAAGCGGGCTGAGGCCGTTCGGCAATCGCCGAAGAGCCAGGCCACGCGTGCGGTCACGCCTCCCACGCCAACGGCGATCACCGAGCTCTCGGCGCGGCGCACCGCACGCACGGCATGGTGGACCGCAGGGGTACTCGGCACGGCCCTCGCGGCGTCGGTCGTGATCGCGGTCGATTTCCGCAATCAGGCCAAGGTGCTCGAGGATCGGGCGTCGCAGGACAATGCGCTGATCGTCCGTACCGAGGCCAAGCTGGCCGAGCGAGAGAAGACGCTACAAACGTTGCTGGCAGGACGCGGCAATGTGGTACTGGTGAATCTCAATCCGGCGCAGCCGGCCGGTCCCGGCATGCAGGTCTTCTGGAACGTGCGCGAAGGCAAGGCGGTCGTGAATGCGTACGGCCTCGCGCCGGTGGCCAGCGATCGCGCCTACATGCTGTGGATGATCCGCGACGGCAAGCCGGTACCGCTCAAGCTGTTCACACCCGGCGATGACGGTCGTGCCATCGTGGCGTCGGTCGAATTGCCGACTACGACCAGCGGCATCACGCTGCTGGCCGTGACGGAAGAATCATCAGCGGGAGCGGTCGCGCCCACGATGACACCGTTCCTCGTGGGCGAAGTGCCAACGAAGGGCGCCACGCAGTAACCACGTGGCGCCCGACGGCGAGCGTCCTCGCGTTCCGCTACTTGGAGCGCAGCGTGCCGAGTCCGCCGTCAACCCCGTACAGCTGTCCCGTCACCCACGTGGCGTCGGGTCCGAGTAGCCAGGCCATCAGGCTGGCCACATCGTCTGGCTGACCGATGCGACCAAGAGCATGCATCGCTTGCGAGGCCTGCACCGCCGGTGCCGAGCCCGTGATACGAGCCGTGAGCGGTGTGTCCACCAGCCCTGGCGCGACCGCGTTGACCCGGAGTCCGCGCGACGCGTAGGTGGCGGCCGCAGAGAGCACGAGTCCGTTCACGCCGCCTTTCGCGGCCGCGATCGCCTCGTGATTCGAGAGCCCGATGCGCGACGCGGCCGTGCTGCACAACACGACGGCACCGCCCTCAGGCATCACGCGGACCGCGGCGCGCACGACCCCGAACGCACTCGTGAGATTCTGCGCGATTGTCTGCTGAAACTCTTCGAACTTGGTGAGATGCGCGGGCTTGAGGATCAACGAGCCCACGCAGTTGGCCATGCCGCCGACGCTGCCGAAGCGCTCGCGCGCGAGGTCGGCCACGCGATCGATCTCGCTCCAGTCCGTCGCATCGCTGGTGGCGTACGCCGCCCCCAGTTCGGCGGCGAGCGCAGCGAGCGGCTCCTCACGACGAGCGGTGAGAAACAGGGGCGTGCCCGTATGGGCAAGACGACGGGCGAGGGCGGCGCCAATGCCGCCGGTTGCCCCGAAAATGAGAACCGCGTGCGATGTCTGTGACATGCACGCGGAACCCACGAATCACGCGAACAGTTCCCGTCAACCGGTGGGCAGACAGACGATTACCAGGTCGACAGGTCTTCCTCGGTTTTCCAACGCAAGGTGCCGTTCTTGAAAAACGGGAGCAGCTTTTGAATGTCGGCCATGCGCGCGGTCAGCGCCGCGCGCTCCTCGTCATCAAAGACGCCTTGCTTACCAGCCTTGAGCGTGGGGTCGACGCTGAGTAACGCAAAAAGCGCAATACGTTCACGCAAAAGCGAGAACTGATACTTCGTGAACGTGGCGCGGGCGCTCGCGGGCACCGACGACTGTCCAACAGGCAGGTCGCCTGACATACCGTACGTTCCGTATTCCCGTTCCATCACCGCAGGCGGCGTGATCGCGAAGTCGCACTTGAAACCGATTCCGAGCACTGCGGCCTGCATCTGCATGGCGGAGGCACTGTCCTGCGCAAAGGCCCACGTGCGCCTGTTCCCGTCGGCAAGCGCCGCGTTCGCCACGAGTTGCAGTCGTTCGGCTTCCTTGCTCAGTTGCACCGACCGTGCTTGGCCGGCAGCGGTGGGGGCCGGCATGCGGCCAGCGCTCATGGCCACCTGTCCGTCCTGCATGCACTTCTCGGCGGCTTTGTTTTTTGCCAGGTGATCCGTCTTCAACTTCC
Organism: Gemmatimonas sp.; assembly: GCF_031426495.1. Classification (NCBI taxonomy): domain Bacteria; kingdom Pseudomonadati; phylum Gemmatimonadota; class Gemmatimonadia; order Gemmatimonadales; family Gemmatimonadaceae; genus Gemmatimonas; species Gemmatimonas sp. The sequence continues at coordinate 44,201 of NZ_JANPLK010000063.1, forward strand.
TGGCCTGCGTGGCCTTCTCGGCGTCGGCGGCCATCGGCGCGAGCGCCGCCAGCATGAGATCGAGCTGGGAGGAATTGATGGCCATGTTCACCGGCTTGGAGTCGGCCGCAGTAGACTTGACGCCCTCGCTCGCCGTGCCGGACTTCGCCGCCTCGGGCGTCTCTTTGCCAGCGACTTTTTCCTTCGCTTTGTCCTTGATCGCATCGGCACCCATCTTCTTGAGTTTGCCAAACTGCGCGTGCGCATCCGAGGCAGGCATCGCGAGCAGCACGGCGATCCCGGACGCGCGCACCACACGCGACAGCACCAGGCGACGACCAACGGGAAAGGCAGGCATGAGAGACTCCTGATATGCAATGAAAATGTGGTCCCACTACTTGAATCAATCGGTTCCGCTAGCCAACGCAAGTTCGGCGCTCGGCTGTGTCCGCCACAGTGAGTCGAGCGCGAACCCTCGCTACGGAATGCGGTGCCCCACCAGTGCGAGCGGAACGCTGCGCAACCCGTCCCAGCGGTGCGTGACCGCACCGTCGCGGAGCAGCAGCTGCGCGGATAATCCGCCGTCCAGCATGAGCGCGTCGACGGCGCCAAGCTGGCGCATGACTTCCGCCATTTCCATCGTGGTCGGTCCGATCGGTAATCGTTCGGCGAACCGACCCGCTCCATCGTAGCGCGAGAGCGCGACGAGCACGTGGCCGTCGTCCCGAAGCCCGAGTGCTAGTCGAATATCGCGATGGTTGCGGTCGAGGGTCGCCGTGGGGTCGCACAACACGCGTGACGCTCGTCCCTGCTCGAGCAGCATCGGGAACGACTGCAGGGCCTCCCGGATACGGCCCGCGGCCTGCACGCTATCGATGGCGCGCGCCGCCACGATCCGTACGCGACCCGCGCTGTCCACCATGAATGCACCCGACAGCGGGCCGATCCCGGGTCGTTGCCACTCTCGCCCGCGATGCACGACCCATCCCCACGGGCCCTCGTCGGTGAATTGGCCGGCGTTCATCGCCAGCAGTGCCGTGTCGGGCGCGGCGTCCAGCCTCCATGGCGCGAGGACGCTGCCGTCTCGCGCCAGGTCGAGGCTCAGCGCCACGCGCGCCGGGTCGACATCGACCACCACGATGCGGGCCGACACGCGTCGCGGGCCGAGCACTACGTTCCACGTCGCCCACTTGAGTGCTGCATCGCCCTGCCATCGCAGCACGGGAGCCTTGGCCACCTGACCAGCGCTGCACGTCATCGCCGATACCGCATGGAGCGGCGTGCCCTGGGCCATCGCCGCACGCGTCCCTGCGGCGCTGGAGAGTGTCACGGCCGCGAACAGCACCGCGCGTAGCAGGAAACGCATGCGTCGATCGCGCCGCTACGGCGACAGACGGCGTTTCACCCACGCCCCCGCCACGCGACGAAACTGGATACGATCGTGCAGGCGACTCTCGCGGCCTTGCCAGAACTCGATCTCTTCGGGAATGATCCGGAATCCGCCCCAGTGCTCCGGTAAGGGCACCTGTCCGCTCGCGAAGCGTTCTTCGTTCGTCGCGAGCTGCTGCTCGAGGACCGAGCGATCGGCGAGCACCATGCTCTGATGCGACGTCCAGGCGCCCACCCGGCTGGGGAGCGGTCGCGATTGGAAGTACTCATCCGACTCGGCGCGGCTGACCCGCTGCACCGCGCCGTTGATGCGCACCTGCCGCTCGAGTTCCGCCCAGAAAAAGCACAGTGATGCATGCGGGTTGTCGGCCAGCTCCTGTCCCTTCCGGCTGCGGTAGTCGGTGTAGAACACGAAGCCCCGCGCATCACAGCCCTTCAAGAGCACCATACGGGCCGACGGATACGCATCGGGCGTCGCCGTCGCGAGGCACATCGCGTTCGGCTCGATCACGGCGGCCTTCACCGCTTCCTCGAACCAGCGTGAGAACTGCGCCATGGGATCGGCCGCGACGTCGTCCTCCGAGAGTGACGCGCGGCGGTATTCGGTGCGGATATCGGCGATGGTCATGATATCAGACTTCCACCATCGGCAGCGCCGCCCGCGGATACGAGTCCGGTACGCCCTCGAACGGATCACCCACCAGCGGCGCACCATCCGGCGTCTCGAGCACGAAGCCGGCGTCTTCGATCATGCGCAGATCGTCGCGCGCCGTCTGCCCCTGCGTGGTGAGATAGTCACCCACAAAAATCGAGTTGGCGGGATACAGGCCCATCACCTGCATGCTGCGCAGATGTACTTCGCGGCCGCCCGACACGCGAATTTCCTGCGTCGGCAGCAGGAAGCGATACAGCGACAAAATGCGCAGGCAACGGCGCGGATCGAGTTCGCGAATGCCGGCGAACGACGTGCCGGGCACCGGGATCAGGAAATTCACCGGCACGCTCTTCACATCGAGCTCGCGGAGCGACAGCGCGAGATCGATCACATCGTCGTCGCTCTCGCCCATGCCCAGAATGCCGCCACTGCACGTCTTCATGCCGGCGGCCTTCACCGCTTCCACCGTGTTCACGCGGTCTTCGAACGTGTGCGTGCCGACCACTTCCGGCGTGAAGTTGGCCGAGGTGTTGAGGTTGTGGTTCACCGTTTCCACGCCGGCTTCCTTCAGGCGCAGCACCTGCTCCTCGTTCAGCAGTCCGAGACAGGCACACACCTTGAGATCGTGCTTCGCGCGCACCGCGCGCACCGCGTCGAGCACCTTGTTGAATACGGTCTCACCGGGCGCACGACCCGAGATCACCATGCACAGCGTGCCCGCCTTGAGTTGCGCCGCGCGGTCGGCCGCTTCCATGATCTTCTCCTGCGCCATCATCGGATACTTCTCGATTTCGGCGGTCGAGATCTTCGACTGCGAGCAGTAGCCGCAGTCTTCCGGGCAGAGGCCGCTTTGCGCGTTGAGCAGGAAGTGCAACCGCACGCGATTGCCCCATGTGGCGCGCCGCACGCGGTACGCCGCCGCCAGCTGGTCGAGCAGCTGATCATCAGGAGCGGACAGCACGGCATGGGCCTGTTCACGCGTGATGACCTCACCGGCCAGCGCACGGTCGGCGAGAAGTTGCCAGTCAGAGAATCCGGACGACATGGTGATCATGGAGAAAGAGGGGCAAGCAGCACGTCGAGACCGCCGACTTCGGCTGCGGTCGCGAGTGCATCGAGATCATCGGGACGATCGACCCACGGAAAACGCAGAATCGTGTAATGCGGCAGCAGCGTCACGAGCGCATCGAAATTCGTGGCTTCCGCCACCGAGGCGTCACGGTCGGACAAAGCCGTGAGCACGATGGCCCGTATCGGAACGCCCGCTACTTCCGCCGCGCGCACCGTGAGCAGGACATGGTTCAGCACACCGAGCTTGTTGCCCGCCACCAGCAGCAGCGGCGTCTGCCAGCGCGCGAACAGATCGAGATATGACACGCGGAGGTCGATCGGTACCAGCAGACCTCCGGCGCCCTCGACCAGCACGATCTCGACGTGCTGCTCGACCTGCGCCAGTGCCGCGTCGAGTACGTCGAAGTCGATCTCCACGTTGGCGCGCGCCGCCGCAATCATCGGTGCCAGCGGCTCTTCGAGCAGGTACGGACGCACGACCGACAGCGGCAACAACGACCCGCACGCCGCGCGCAAACGGTCGGCGTCGGAGGCGAGCCCACTCTCCGACACCGGGCGTTCCACAATACCGCTTTCAATCGGCTTCATCGCCGCCACGCGAAGGCCAAGCACACGAGCGCGGGCGGCCAGCGCACACGACACGACCGTCTTGCCGATGCCGGTATCGGTACCGGTCACCCCGAGCCGTATCGGACGCGACGTCGACGTCGCCATTGGCCTAGTCATCGACCGGTCCGCCTGTGGTGAGCGCATCGGCACGCGCGCCGCCAAGAAAGCGATGGATCACCCCATACACGAGGTCGAGCTCGTCGTCGGTGATGCAATACGGCGGCAGGCAGTACGCCACGTTGCCCAGCGGGCGCAGCAACACGCCTTCCTGCAGCGCGTAGGCCGCGAGCTCCCGGCCGATGTCGCTGAGATAGCCGGCGGGCGCGTCCAGCTCCACAGCGGCAATAGTACCGATCTGTCGCACGGCGCGTACGCCATCTGCGCCGCGCAGCGCCTCGAGATGACGCGCGTGTGCGACTTCGATGCGCACCCGGTCATCCTCGCATTCCTCGTCGAACAGCTCGAGCGACGCCAGCGCCGCGGCGCAAGCGATGGGATTGGCCGTGTACGAGTGCCCGTGAAAGAACGTCTTGGCTCGGTCGGCACTGCGGAACGCGTCGAAGATGTCCTCGGTCGAGGCGGTCGCGCCAAGCGGCAGCACACCGCCGGTCAGTCCTTTCGACATGCACAGCAGATCGGGACGCACGTCGGCGCGTTCGCACGCGAACAGCGGGCCGGTACGCCCGAAGCCAGTCAGGACTTCGTCGGCAATGAGATGCACACCGGCCGCCGCGGTGCGCTCCCGGATCTCCTGCAGCACCAGCTCATCCCACACGCGCATGCCGCTCGCCCCAAGCACCAGCGGCTCCACGATGACCGCCGCCAACTCCGTGCCCCGTTCCGCGATGAGTACGTCGAGTGCCGCGATGGTATCGCCAACCGACGGATCGGGAAGGCGCGCGACTTCGAACAGCAGTGGCTCGTACATCTGCGTGAACACGCCGCGTCCGCTTGCCGCCATCGCGCCGAAGGTGTCGCCGTGATACGCGTTGTCGAGCGCGGCGATCAGACGTCGCGGCGCGCCGCGATTGGCGAATGACTGCAGCGACAACTTGATGGCAACTTCCACCGCTGTCGACCCATCGTCGGAGAAGAAGATCTTCGACAACCCGCGCGGCAACCGCTGGACGAGTTCCGCGGCGAGCGCCGCCGCCGGCTCGTGTGTGAATCCCGCGAAGATGACCTGATCCAGCCGCTTCGCCTGGTCGGTGATCGCGTCGACGATGTCGTCGTGGCAATGCCCGTGCGTGGTGACCCACCACGACGAAATGGCGTCGAGAATCGGACGATCAGTGGCGTCGTACAGCCAGGCTCCCTTGGCGCGCACGATCGCGACCGGCAGCGGCGCCTGATGATGCTGCGTGTACGGATGCCACACATGCGCCGCATCGTGCAACAGCACGAGATCGGCCGCCGTCTGTACGGTCGCCTCGTCGTCATCGCGATCGATGCCGTCGCTGAACCCTTCGAGATCGTCGACCGAATTCTCCTCGAGGTCGAAACCGTCGTCGTCATACTGCGAACTCATACGGGCATCCCGCGCATGGCGTCGATCAGGTTGGCGGCCAGGTTGTCCACGAGTTCCATCGGGTGCACGGCCGAGACCGAGATGCGCAAGCGCGACGTGCCGGCCGGCACCGTGGGCGGACGCACGCCACCGACCAGAAATCCACGACGACGCAGGTCGGCCACGAAGCGCATCGTGAGCATGGGATCACCGATCATGATGGGAACGATGTGGCCGTCGGGCATGCCGGGAGCCTCGCGGCCGGCCGCGCGCAGTCGGCCGCGCAGGTGTGTGGCCCGCTGGCGCACCGCGTCACGGCGCCACGACTCCACCTGCACGATCCGCAGCGATTCCAACGTTGCCGCGGAGATCGCCGCCGGAGCTCCCGTGGTAAAGATGAATGACCGCGCGCGACTCGTGAGGTAATCCACCAGCACCTGCGAGCCGGCCACGTACGCACCCGACGTGCCCATGGCCTTGCCGAGTGTGCCCACCACCACGTCGATCTGTCCGGTCACGCCAAAATGCTCAACCGACCCCGCCCCGGTCGCGCCCAGCACGCCGGTGCCGTGCGCATCGTCCACGTACGTCCACGCATCGTATCGTCGCGCCAACGGCACAAGCTGATCGAGCGGAAAGAGATCGCCGTCCATCGAGAAGATCCCTTCCACCACGATCAATGCCCGCCGGAACTCATGACGATCGGCCTCCAGCATCGCGGCCAGTGCGTCGACGTCGGCGTGCGGAAACACGCGGATGGTCGCCTTCGACAACCGGCATCCGTCGATCAGCGAGGCGTGACTCAACGCGTCGGAATAGATCACGTCACCTGCGCCGACGAGCGCCGGGATGGCACCGATGTTCGCCATATAGCCCGACGGAAACAGCAGCGCGTGCTCACAGCCCTTGAAGCGTGCGAGCGAACGCTCGAGCGCCTCGTGAATCGGATGATTCCCCGAGATCAGCCGCGCCGCGCCGGCGCCCACGCCTTCCGCCTGCAACACGGCAGTTGCTGCGCGCGCGAGGCGCGCATCGGCGGCGAGTCCGAGATAGTCATTCGACGCGAAGTCGGCGATGCGCTCGCCGTTGAGGAGCACGGTGCCGGCACGGCGCTGGTGCACCTGGCGCAGCGTACGGCGCAGGCCGGCGCTCTGCAGCGCCTGCAGCTCCTCATCGAGTGCAGCATCAATCCCGCGCGTTTCGGCCGCGTCAAACGATGCCGTGGGGTCGACCATGAGGCTGCTCACCGGATAACGAACGTGAGGTGCTTGCCGCTGGGATGCGCCGAGCAGGCGCCACCAAAAGTACCGGGTGGCACGGTGTATTCGGTCTGCTCACCAGCTGGGATGTTGAACATCGCCAGCTGATGTTTGACCGTGTCTTCATTGACCACACGAATCGTACGGCGCGAGCCACCGCCGCCCACATAGACCGTGTCGCCCAGCGGCGCCGACCGACCATATGCGTCGGTGACCATCGCCACGCCGCCACGCGTCACCCGGATGACTGTATCCGGACGCGGCCAGCTGAACCATGCCAGCACGACGCTCAGCGTGACAACGGCGAGCAGCATCGCGAGGCGCGGGGCGGTGAACGTCCCCGTCATGGCGTTCTGACCGGCACGGCCACCACTACATCGGTGCTGTCGCTGAAACGCAGGGTGAGCCGCACGCTGTCGCCCACCGCCAGCGCGCGGCGCACGTCGACCAACATCACATGCAAGCCCCCCGGCGCCATTTTTACGACATCGCCGGCCGGAATACGGAGCTCGGGACGCGGCATCATGTGCGCCGTGCCGTCCTGCTGCATCGTTTCGTGCACCTCGGCGGCCTCGGCGTCAGGCGTTGAGGCGCCGACCAAGGTAATCGACACCGTGTCGTTGTTGCCGATCTCCATGTACGCGCCGCTCGTCGCGCCGGAGTCGGCGATGCGCGCCCAGCTCTGTCGCACCTCCACGCGCGGGACTGGTGGCAAGGAGCGGGTCGTGCAAGCGCTCAGCACCGCAGCCGCCAGGCTGGCGACGGCAACGAGCAGGGAGTGCCGCATGGGGACAGCAGGCGACATCAGAGCAACCGCGCGAGGTCGGCCGCCAAGGCGTCCCACCCCGTTCCGAAAGGGTACAGCGCCACCAGCTTGCCGTGCGAATCCACGAGAAAGACCTGTGACGAATGACTGACCAGATAGCCGGTGGCGTCGGTGCCGGCCTCGCGCGCCGCCGCGACGCCGAACGCCTCCATCATGCGAGAGGTCGTGATCGCGTCGCCGGAGACTCCCTCGAACGCGCTGTCATACATCCGTGCGTAACGCTCGGCGACCGCCGGCGTGTCCCGCTCGGGATCGACCGTGACAAACACGAAGCGCACCGCCTTTGCCTCGTCGCCCAGCTTGGCGCGCACGCGCTTCCAGTCGGCGAGCGTGGTGGGGCACACGTCGGGACAGTGCGTGTACCCGAAGAACAGCACCAACGGCCGGCCTGGTTCCGGCGACGTGGTGAAGCGCGTGCCATCGGCGCGCGTAAACGCGAACGAGGGCATGTCGCGCGGTGGATCGACGGCCATGCCCTTGAAGCCGCCGGCAAGATCGCACGCGGTGAACAGCACGGTGCTCGCCAGCAGCACGCGTTGACGCACCACGCCCGTGAGACGCACGGTCGCAAGACTCACGCGACGGCGCATCGCGCACACTGGCCGTACAACGTGACGTCGTGCGATTCCAGCCGGAATCCCGCCGGTGTCAACTCGCGCAAATCGCCCGGGCAGCCGTGAATCTCGAAGACGCGCGAGCAAGTGCGGCAACGGAAGTGGTGATGATGTTCGATGCCCGCGCGCTCGTAGCGCGGCGCCTCGCCGGGGAGTTCCACCGGCACTAGCCATCCGCTGCCCACCAGCGCGTTGATCGTGCGATACACGGTGGCGATGCCAAGGGTCGCCATCTGCTCCCGACCGGCTTCGAGCACCTCGGTGGGTCCCAGCGGTCGGGGCGTCACCTCGAAAACCTGCCGGATCGCATCGCGCTGTTTTGTGTTGCGTTCCATCTGTCAAATATGCCTGGCGACCGAGTGGCGTGTAGGGCTGGCGCCGCGTTGATTTCGCGTTCATGACGTCCGCCACTTCCGAACGATCCCGATGGATTCGGCTGCTGATCCTTGCCGTGGTCGCCATCGCCGTGGCCCATGCTCTCGACGCCTCGGCGTGGCGATCCGCCCGATTGCTGACGGTGAACGACAAGGACTGGGGGCGACTGCTCCGATCGATGGGATATCTCCCCACATGGGGCGCGATCGCGCTGGGATTCTGGTTGCAGCAGCGTGACCATCCGCGTCGCGCCGCGTACGCATGGGCACTGATTCTCGGTCCGGCACTCGGCGGTGGGATCGCGGAACTCCTGAAGCTTTCGATACGCCGGTTGCGCCCCAACCCTGACATCTTCGAGTACGTGTTCCGCCCGTTCGCCGAGGGGCCGCTGTCAAATCGCGGGATGGGCATGCCGAGCAGTCATGTGCTGGTGGCGTTCACGGGTGCGGCGGTGCTGTCGCATCTGTATCCGCGCGCCCGATGGCTGTGGTATTCGTTAGCCGTGGGATGTGCCGCGACTCGTGTGCTGGCGATGGGGCACTTTCTGAGCGATACGGTGGCTGCCGCGATTTTGGGCGTCGGGGTTGGTGGGTGGGTCTGGGGCAGGGCGAATCGGGCGCTCCCCACGGCATCCGTCCCTTCCACTTGATAGTGGCTTCGCAATAAGGCTATCATTCGGGATGTCGCTTTCACGGTCGATGGTCGGGTCGCACGGCCGCTACGCGCACTCGTGCTACGCGCACCCGTCATGAATCACGCCCTACTGTTCGCCAGTATGGCGGGGCTGGCCACCGGACCGCTCGTGGCCCGGGCCGCCAAGGCCCGCCCGCAGATGCTGGCCTTCATCGACGGCTTCGTGCTGGTCACCATCGGTGGCTTGGTGCTGCTCGATGTGATCCCGCATGCGCTTGAGCACCGCGATCTGTGGGCCGGGCTGTTCATGCTGGTTGGCTTCACGCTGCCGAATCTGGCCGAGCGGTTGTTCCGCTTCGGTGTGCAGCAAACGCATACCGCCGTGCTGCTGCTGGCGCTGGTCGGCGTGGCGATTCATTCAGCACTCGACGGCAGTGCGCTGGCCCAGTCGGACGCCAATCCGTCCAGCCTGATCGGCTACGGCGTCGTGCTGCACCAGCTCCCTGTAAGTCTCATGGTGTGGTGGGTGCTCAGCGACCGCCCGCGGTCGGTCACCTGGTTCGTGCTCTCGCTGATGGCGCTCACTACGGTGCTGGGCTACTTCGCCGAGCCCACGATCTTCGCGGTGCTGCCCGATCGGGCCGGCGTGTGGTTTGAGGCGGTCGTCGGTGGTTCGTTGCTGCACGTGATCGCGCACCCGGCGCATTCGCACGCGCACGATGACGAACATGGCCACGCCCATGCGCCGGCGACTGCGCCGGCGCACGATCATGGTCACGACCACGATCACGATCACGAGCACCATCACGACCACGATCACCGTCACGCGCACCGCACCCCGGACCCGGTGGATGCGGCGCACGACGAGATCCAACTCGACGCTCAGACGCGCGTGCCCAACGGTATCGGCGCGTTGCTCGGTGTCGCTCTGTTGGTGGTGCTGCACATCAGCCAGAATGGTCACGGTGATGCGTCGTTGCGCACGGTGTGGACGACCTTTCAAGGGCTGGCGATGGAAAGCGCGCCGGCGTTGCTGGTGGCGTACCTGATGGCTGGACTCGTGCACGCCTTCGTCGCACCGGGGAAACTCGCGTGGCTGAATCGCGGCTCGACGCTGCGACAGGGGCTGTCCGGCATGGCCCTGGGCTTACCGTTGCCGATCTGCTCCTGTGGCGTGGTGCCCCTGTATGAAGGGCTGGTAAAGCAGGGTGTCTCCACCGCGGCTGCCGTGGCGTTTCTCATCGCCACGCCGGAACTCGGCATCGACGCAGTACTGATGTCGGTACCACTGTTGGGGGCGCCGTTCACCGTCGTTCGTGTGGCCGCCGCCGCAACCGTGGCGTTGGTGGTCGCGCTCGTGATGGCGCGCCTCGCGGCGCCTCGCGCAGCGGTACGCTCGCTGCCGCTGGTCGAGGCAGTCGTGTCGCCCTCGATGCGCCGCCGCGTGCAGACGGCGATGCGCACGGGCTTCTCCGATATGGTCGATCACACGGCGCCGTGGATTCTCGTGGGTCTCATCATTGCGGCGTTGCTCGGGCCGCTGATGCAGGGCTCGTGGATGACGCGACTGCCGAGCGGTGTCGATGTGTTGCTCTTCGCGGCGATCGGGTTGCCGTTGTACGTGTGCGCATCGGCCTCGACGCCACTGGTGGCGGTGCTCGTCGCAGCCGGCGTCTCACCTGGTGCCGGACTCGCGCTGTTGATCACCGGACCGGCCACCAACATGGCCACGGTCGGGATTCTCTCTCGTCTGCATGGCCAGCGGTTTGCCTACGTGTTTGCCGCCGCAATGATTGTCGCCGCCGTCGCGATCGGTTTGCTGGTGAACGTCGTGCTGCCCGCCGCTTCGCTGCCAACACTGTCTCAGGCCTCGCTGGAAACGACCACGTCACTCGAGCTGTTCTCGGTGCTCGCCCTCGCCGCGCTCTACGCTGCGTCGGTGCTGCGACGCGGCGCGCGCGGATTCCTGGGCGAGCTGCGCATGGCGCACGCATGATTCCACTCGTGCTGATGGCCGGCTTCCTCGGCGCCGGCAAGACGCGCTTTCTCACCACGCTCATTCCACAGCTGCTCGAGCGCGGCGTGCGTGTGCGTATCGTGCTGAACGATTTCGAGAATGCAACGATCGACGCCGCGCGGCTCGGAGCGCTCGAGGCGCTGGTCACGCCGTTGAATGGCGAATGCGTGTGCTGTGGATCGCTGCGTGAGTTGCTCGATACGCTGCAGGCGGTGCCGCACGATCCCGGCAGTGTGATGCTGATCGAGGCCAACGGTGCCACCGAAACCGACGAGCTGCTGGGCTATCTCACCACCGACACCACGCTCACGCACTTCACGCTGCCGTTGCAGCTCACCGTGATCGATGCGGCGCGCTGGCAGAAGCGGTGGTGGAACAACGGCCTCGAAGCGGCGCAGACGACGACCGCCACGCACGTGCATCTCAACTGGACCGACAAACTCTCGACGACGCGACGCGACGCAGTCCACGCGGGCGTGGCCGCCGTGAATGCCCGCGCCGCGTTCACCACGCCGCAGGAGTTCGCCGCCACGCTGCAGTCGCTGGCGGAGTCGGTGCGTGGGACGGTGCGACGTGATCCGCAGGGTGTCGCCACGGCGCACCGCCATCGCCAAGGGCACACGCATCCCTTTGGCAGTGTCGCCTTGCCGCTTCCCCGATTGGTGGAGCGGGCGCGCTTTCTGGCCTTCGTGCAGGCCCTGCCGGCAGCGGTCGTGCGGGCCAAGGGGCTCGTGCGCTTCGCCGATCAACCCGCAGACATGTTCGTCTGGAACCGGGTGCCGGGGCGGAAGAAGGTGCAGCTCGATGAGTCGTCGCCGCACGCCGACGCCGAGGCGACCGCGCTATTCATCGGCGTGGGTATGTCACTCGACGATCTCGAGTCGCGAATCGCGGCGCTGACGTAGCCGACATGGACGCCGCAGTCGATGGCATGCCAAGGGCATTTCTTCGCGTGCTGTGGTGTAGCAGATTTATCCATTCCGCCCTTCCCGCCCTTCCCGCCCTTCCTGCCTCCGGAGCCGCCATCGTGATGTCTCGCGCACTCGTTCGATCGACCGTCCTGTTTGCCGCGCTCGCGCTCAGCGCTCCCGTACTCGCCTCGGGTGCGGTGATGCGTCATCTCAAGCTGGTGCGCTCATTCCCGGCCGCCGATACGGTGCTCGTGGGCTCGCCCGAGAAGATCACGATCGAGCTCAGTGAAGCCGTCGAACTCACTGGGGCCAAGTTGACGCTCGCCAAGGACGGCGGCGCACCGATCGCGCTTGGCGCGCTCCGACGCGAACCGACGCTGCCGAAGATCCTGCGTGCCGACGTCACGACGGCGCTGGCCGCCGGAGGGTACGTTGTGTCGTGGCGCACCATGTCGAAGGACGGACATGTCGTGAAGGGGACATTCGGCTTCCGTGTCGGCGCCGCCAAGTAAACGGGACGCCCATGGAGTTTGCGGCCCCACTCGCCCGCCTGCTGTTGTACGGCGGCGCGACGATCGCCATCGGGCGGGGCACCCTCACGTTTCTCGACGACGACGTGGGTGTGTCGCCGCCTGCCGTACGGGGAGCGCTCTCGTACGCGGCAGGCTCGCTGATCATTGCGCCGGTGCTGTTGTTGTTGTTGCAGCAACAGGCGCTTGAGCTGACAGCGGCTGAGTTGCCGGGGCTGCTGCGCGAGACCATATGGGGGCGCGGTTGGCTGCTGCTCGTGATTGCGTGCCTCCTGACCGCGCTCATGCTTCTCTTTCGTGGCACGCGGACAACGTCGCTGCTTTTGCTGCTATCCGCGCTCGGCATCGCGGCGGCGATGGGTGGCCTTGGACATGCGGCGGCGGATGAAGCGTGGCCACTGGCCTCGCGCCTCGTGGACGCTGTCCACGTGGCGGGCGTGGGCGCGTGGATCGGCGGACTGGTGCTGATGGTATTGGCGGGTGTCGGCGCCGGCGAACCAACGAGCGCCGCGTGGCGCGCCTTCAGTCGCGTCGCGACCGTGATGGCGCCGGTGGTGTTGCTTTCGGGAGTGGCGAGCGGGTGGCGTCGGGTCGGCGCAAGTGGGTTGGCTGACATCCTGGCAAGCGACTACGGGCGCTTGCTGCTCGTGAAAGTGGCGCTGGCTCTGGTCGTGTTGGCCATGGGAGCCACCCAGCGACGACGGCTGTCGGCAGGGAAGGCTCCGGTGCAACGTGCCGTGGTGTGGGAGGTGCTCATTGCCGCGCTGGTGCTAGGCGCGACGGCGTGGATGACGGGAATGGAGCCGCCGGGCGCCTGAACAGAAAAAGCCCGCGAGCAGTGCTCGCGGGCTTCTCCGTACCACATCGCACAACTTAGCGGTTGTAGCGCTTCTTGAACTTGTCGACACGGCCCTGCGTGTCGATGAGGCGCTGCGTGCCGGTGTAGAACGGATGCGAATCGGCGGTGATTTCGAGCAGGATGAGGGGATACTCGTTCCCGTCTTCCATCTTGATCTTCTGCTCGCTCGTCATCGTGGAGCGCGTGATAATCGTCGCGCCTGTGGATGAATCCTTGAACACCACCGAATGGTACGGCGGATGAATGCCTTCCTTCATGGTAACTCCAGCATGCGCCACCATTTCCGGCGGGAGCGCGTTTCTAAATGGGGTCCGATCGACAGGGCAAAACCCAGAGGGCTCACCCATGCGATGCGGTCGCCTGTTTCGGCGAGCCTGAATGAATCGCCGTTTCGGGGGGCAAGGTCAAGCGGTGGGGCGCGTTTCGGTCGGGTTTTTAGCCTAATGATACGCCGATATCGATAGCGTACTCTTACTTCGACCGCCCGATCACGTCCCCGTAGCCGAACAGGATGCCGTTGGACGCGTCTCGGACCAGCGACACGATGGGGCTGGTGAGCTGTCCCATCAGGAAGCCCGACGGCTGGCCGCCAAATCGGTTGTTGGTGACCGAGCGGATGAACGACGCCGCGGTATCCAGCGGCATGCCCGCCACATTGGCGTAGAAGCGACTCCACTCGTCGCCCTGCTGAAACAGATACTGCTCGACGTTGCTGGTGTAGAACGTGTTCACCCGGGCGTCCCGTTCCTTCAGCCACCCGCCCACGTGGGCCAGTGCGCGCGGACCGGCGAAGTTTCCCACCAGCGGGACGATCAAATTGCGTCGCTGCAAGTCGCGCACGATCTGATACGACGCGTCGGTACCAAGAAAGCCAAGGTTCGCGCCGCCGGGATCGGTGGCCGTCGCGATCATGGCGAAGGTGGGCATGCCGCGGAATCCGCGCCCGCCGCCGAAGCCGCCGGTGCTGCCGCTCGAGTAGTTCAGCGACGGCCCGGTGCTATAGAAGATGCTGTCCACGTAGCGCAGCGTCGCCAGGTCACCCGAGTCGAGTGCGAAGCCATGCGTGCGCACGAGGTGATCGCGCACCTCGGCGAAGGTGCGCCGGAAGTACGCGGAATCGGTCGTGCGCCGGTCGAGTCGGGCAATGAGGCTGTCCGCGCTCTCGGCCAGGTCGGAACTTGCGGCACGGGGGAGCGGTCGTGCGAACAGGCGTGCGAGAAAGGCCGATCGTGTGGGCGAGAGTTCGAACACGGCCTTATACCACAGATGCTGGAGCAGATTCTGGCGGCGGATGTCCACGATGAACGCCACGCGCGGCTGCAGCGCCGCGATGTACGTGAAGTTCTGCTCTGGCCCGACACCCACGTACACGCCGCCCGGAGGACTCGTGACGCGCAAGCGCGCGATCACGTGCTGCAGCCCCAACTCGTTCGACACGAAGTTCTCGGAGCGGAAATAGCCACCGGGTTCGGACATATCGCGCACCATGCGCCACCACGTGCTGTCGGCGAGGCGCTCGGGGAGCTTCGCCGATTGCGCCGCGGGGAGCGCACGGAACGGCTCGACATTCGCGCTGCCGGTCGGCGCCATCGTGGCCACGCCGTGGCGGCAGGCGGCCACGCCAAGGGCGGCAGCCCCGGCGACGACGACGAGCTTCAAAATGGGCGTGTGGCGTCTCATCCCTTGACCTTACGCACGGCGCACGAACAGGCAAGGTTGCAAGGGTCCCGGTGGACCGCTGCGCTGGCGTTGCTGAAACCGGAACACGATCGTGGCGTACAGCCGATGGGGACTCAGATCCCACGTGGAACGTTCCGCACGCACCTCAATCGCCGATCTCATGCAGGAAGTCCCAGCCGTCCCCGCGCCGCCCACCGTACCCACGCCACCGCCGGTGCCGTTCGTGGTGCAGACGGCCACGGGACAGATCACGGGAGCGCCGACCGAGGTCTATCAGGGCGCGCTGGCCCAGCGTCGTGAGCTGCGAAATCAGCTGGAACGGCTGGAATCGCAACGTCAGGACCTCCGGAACGAACTCCGCAGCGACGGGGACGCGAACAGCGCCACCGATCGGGCCGGCGTCGAGGCGCGCATCAAGGAACTGGACGCGCGGATCTCGTCGGTTGATCAGCAGTTGGCTAGGGCCGACGCGGCCGTGGCGCAGGCTTCTGCCATTCCCGGCGCCACGACGGAGCCGCCGCGGCCTGAGCGCAACGGCCCGCCCGAAGAGATCATCGCTATCCCCATCGTCTTCACGTTGGCGGTGCTCATGCCGCTCGCGATCGCGTATTCCCGCCGGATCTGGAAGAAGGGGGCCACGGTTATCGCCCCGATCCCGAAAGACGTGACCGATCGCCTCGACGCCATGGGACAGGCCGTGGAATCCATCGCCATCGAAGTCGAGCGCATCGGCGAGGGGCAGCGCTTCCTCACTCGCGTGATGTCCGACAAGGGGAAGAGCCTGGGTGTCGGGGCGGCCGAGCCGATCCCGGTGCCGCAGGCCCATGGTCAGCCGGTCGCGGTTCCGCGGTACGAGCGTTAGTAAGCAGGGAACGGCTGGTCACGGCCAACACCCCAGGAAGCAGGAGGGAGGGTCTCAGGATGGAGGAAGCAGGTGAGCCGCGCGTGGCTCCTGCCCCCTGCCTCCTGATGCCCTCCTTCCTGCTTCCTACGGTGTTGGCCGTTTCATTCCCATGCAACCCTTTGAACAGTCCCTCTGTCTTTGACTCGCACATGCATGCGTATCGAAACGACGACAGTGAGCGGCAGCAGTGTCCATGACTGACACGGAACTGCTTGACCGGCTCAGGACGGGGGACCACACGGCGGAACGGGATTTTTACGACCGCCACGTGGACCGCGTGTACCGACTCATTCTCCGAATGAGCGGCCGCCCTGAGCTGGCCCAGGAGTGGACGCAGGACACCTTCATCCGGGCCTTCAGCCGGATCGAACAGTTCCGCGGCGACTCCGCCTTGTCGAGCTGGCTGCACACGATCGCCGTTTCGATCACGTTGAACGGTCTGCGTACCCAGAAACGCCGCGATGCCTTCGCGGCGCCCCTCGAGGAAGCGACGACCGTGGCGCATGCGTCGGTGGAGTGCGAACCGGATCTCAAGGTTCGCCTGAAGGCCGCGATCGAGGCCCTTCCCGCCGGCACGCGCGCCGTGTTCATGATGCACGACGTGGAAGGGTTCACGCATGAGGAGATCGGTGAGGCGCTCGGGGTCGCGATCGGCACCAGCAAGTCACAGCTCTTCCGTGCCAGAGAAAAGCTGCGGGTGGCGTTGGCCGCCTTCGCCCCCCGACAGCTCGGCAAGGAGTTGGCATGACCGATCGACCAGAGCAGCACCGTACGCCCGAGGATGATCAGCCGGATACGCCGCTCGAGCCGTGGATGCTCGAACTGGCACGCGAGGCGGCCGACGAACTCGACGCCGACGTGGTCGTACCGCGCGAGATGATGTGGGCGCGAATCAACCGTGACCGTCGCGCTGCACCCGGTGCGATGTCCTCGTCGCCGGTGACGCGTGTGTTTCCCTGGACACGTGTCGCCGCGATTGCGGCGGTGCTGGTGGGTGGCGTGGCGATCGGTCGCTACGTCGTACCGGCGGCACCGACGATGGTGGCCGCAACGGACAGCGTTCCGCTCTCGAACGAACGTGCCCGCCAGGGCGCGGGGCTCGGTCCGGACGCGCTGGCCGAGCTGCCACAGTCGAGTGATCCGGTGCGCGTGGCGATGGGCGAGCATCTCGCCCGCACGGTGGCGTTGCTCACCACGGTACGCGATCAGGATCCCTCAATGGGTCCCGGTGCCGACGTGTCGGCGTGGGCGCGCGATCTGCTCAGCACCACGCGACTGCTGATTGATGCACCGCAACTGCGTGACGAACGGACGCGCCGCTTGCTGCAGGATCTTGAGTTGGTGCTCGTGCAGATCATCCAGGCGCGCGGATCCGCGCCGGAGACGCAACGGGCGCCAAAGGAAACCATTCGCGAAACGAATCTCCTCCCGCGGGTGCGCGCCATCGTCACGGCGTCGCGTCCGATCGAGGAAACGATCAACAGCCTGACCTACGGAGGAGACTGATGTCTCGCATTGTCCGCTTTACCGCCGCGCTCTCGATCTGTGCCGGCACCCTGACCGCGCAAGAACCGCCGCGCCCGCCGCGCCCGGCCCGTGCGCCGGTTGCGCCCGCGCCGGCGCCGGCCCCCTCCGGGTGGTGGATGGATGGCACCTTCATGGATCCCGTGTGGCGTGCCGACATCGAACGCGAGGCCTCGCGTGCGGCACGGGCCGGCGCGGAAGCGGCGCGCGCAGGTCTCGATGCCGCGCGCATCGCGATGACGATCGATCGCGACGCGATCCGCGCGAATGTGGCAGCGCTCGCGCCGATGGTCGAGATGAGCGCACTCGCCGCGGTGGACGGCGTGATGAATCTCTCAGGATTGTCGGTGGCGCGGTCGCGTGGGTATCGCACTGAGGCGCCGGAACCGTGGGCGCAGGCCGACCCGGCCGACTCGTTGTATCGCGAAGCGCGCAAGGCGCTTTCGAGCGATGCGTATCGCAAGGCGGCTGACATGTTTAATCAAATCTGGCGCCGCTATCCGAACAGTACCTATACGCCGGATGCGTATTACTGGCAGGCATTCGCGCTGCAGCGTCTGGGCGGCGACCAGAACATCGGGGAAGCATTGGCCACGCTCGAAACGCAGGCCCAGAAGTTTCCCAAGGCCGCTACGCGCGGTGATGCGGCCGCGCTGCGGGCTCGCATGGAGGGCGTGCTGGCGCGTCGTGGCGACCAGGCCATGGCATCGACGCTCATGGGTCGTGCCGAAAGTACCACGCGTGATGGATGCCCGCGCGCCAACGACGATGAACGCATTGATGCACTCAACGCCGTGACGCAGATGGATGCTGACAAGGCGATGCCGATTCTCAAGAAGGTGCTGGCGCGTCGCGAAGCCTGCACGCAGCAGCTCCGTCGCACCGCCGTATGGTTGGTCGCGTCGCGCAAGCAGCCGGAGGCCGCTGAGATCCTGATGAACGTGGCGAAGACGGATCCCGACAAGGAAGTGCGTGAGCAGGCGGTGTTCTGGATGGCCAACGTGCCCACCGACGAAGCCACCGGCATGCTGATCGACCTCGCGCGTCGTGGAGACGATCTCGACCTGCGCAAGCGTGCGGTGTATGCGCTGTCGCGGTCGAAGCAGCCGCGGGCGGCCACCACGCTGCGTGAGATCGCGCTCGATGGCAATTCCCCGGTGGAGCTGCGCGGTGAGGCCATGCAGTGGTATTTGTCGGGTGCCGGTCGCAGCGCTGACGAGAATATGGCATTCCTGAAGGACATGTACGGCAAGGCTGACGAGCAGCAGCTCAAGACGCGCGTGCTGTCGCAGATCGCGTCACGGCGCACCGAGGAGTCGCGGGAGTTCCTGGTAGCGATCGCCATCAACCAGCGCGAGTCGATGGACGTTCGTCGCATGGCCGTGTCGGTGATTGGCAGCAATTCGATGTGGGCGGAGGCCCGCGTGAAGAGCACCTTGACCGGGCAGTCGGTGGCGACCACCAACGGCAACACGGCCGCCGCGCTTGCCACCACGGTGGCGCAACTCACCACGATCTACGAAAAGTCCCCCGATCTCGAAATCCGTCGACAGGTCTTGAGCTCACTCGGCTCTATGCGCGACAACGCCGGCATCGACAAGCTGATCGATGTCGCGCGCAACGAGAAGAATCTGGAACTGCGCAAGGCCGCCGTGAGCATGCTCACGCGCACCAAGGATCCGCGTGCGCTGGCGCTGCTGCAGGAGATCATCGACCGATGAACGCCCCGACGAAGGGCATCGCGCTCGCGGTCACGCTCGTGCTCTCGTCGTCGCTGTCTGCTTCCGCGTACGCGCAGTCCATCGGCTCGCGTATCGATGCGGTCCGCGATGGCCGGGTGCGCCTGACCTTCGCGGCGCGGAGCGGGGTGTGCGGTAACGGCAATAGCTGGTATCGCTCACGCGATGGCGGGCGGTCGGGGCAGTTCAATGGCATGTGGAACGGCGGCAACGACGTCGAGAACAACTGCGAGCAAGGCCCGGTGCGTGTGGTCGTGGTGCGCGAGGCCGGCGATACGAAGGAGATCCGCACGTACGTTGGTGGCCGATGGCGCGCGGACACGGGCAGCACCGATCTCGGGGCCGTATCGGCGGTAGCGGCGGGTACGTGGCTGCTGAGCCAAGCCGAGCGCGGTGCCGACCGGCCGTCGCGTGGCGCGCTCACCGCTGCGACACTCGCAGATTCCATCGATGCAGCCCCCACGTTGCTGCGCATCGCGAAAGACGACTCACGCAGTCAGGAGGTGAAGTCGAGCGCCGTGAACTGGCTCGGGGAAGTGGTGGGCGATCGCGTATCGAGTACCCTCGATTCGATTGCCTACGAGCCCGGTGATCGCGAGCTGCGGCGTACGGCGATCAACACGATCAGCCGACGGCCGGCGGACGAAGCGGTGCCGGCGCTGATCAAGATGGCCGAGTCGCTGCCCGACAAGGAATTGCGGCGCACGGCGGTGCAGGCGCTGGCGCGAAACAAGGATCCACGGGCGATGGCGTGGATCGCTGGGAAGGTGGGGAGCTGGTAGGCGGTTCAAGGGGTCAGAGTCGTTGGTAGGCAGGGGTAAAAGACTATGTACCCGTTGAACTCCCCCCCCCCAGCATACGGGGGGGGTTGGGGTT
>NZ_JANPLK010000064.1 GCF_031426495.1 Gemmatimonas sp.
CGGCCCTCCCCCCTGCTCCCTCGGGAGTTTGCAGTTGATTTACCTTGCGGTATGTCCGACATCACCCTCCCGACTCCCTACTCGCCCGCTACGGTCGAGCCCAAGTGGCGCGCCCGCTGGGCCGAGCGTGGCACGAACCACGCCGCCCTCGACAACGCTGAGCGCCCGTTCTACGCGCTCATGATGTTCCCGTATCCGTCGGCCGAAGGGCTGCACGTGGGAAATCTCTTTGCGTTCACCGGCAGCGATATCTCGGCCCGCTACCACCGCCTGCTGGGACACGATGTGTTCCAGCCCCTCGGCTACGATGCGTTCGGGATCCACTCGGAGAACTATGCGCTCAAGGTCGGCGCGCATCCGATGGAGCTCACGCCCAAGAACGTCGCGAATTTTCAGCGGCAGCTCGAGCGCGCCGGGTTGATGGTCGATTGGCGTCAGAAGGTCGACACCTCGCGCCCGGACTACTACAAGTGGACGCAGTGGGTCTTCCTGCAGCTCTACAAGCAGGGACTCGCATACAAGAAAGCGGCGGCCGTGAACTGGTGCCCCACCGACATGACGGTGCTCGCCAACGAGCAAGTCGAGAATGGCCTGTGTGAGCGGTGCGGCACGCCGGTGGAACAGCGATTCCTCGAACAGTGGTTCTTCCGCATTTCGGCGTACGCCGAGCGACTGCTGAACAACCTCGAGTGGCTGGATTGGTCGCCGATCACGAAGTCGGCGCAGAAGAACTGGATCGGCCGGTCCGAAGGTGCCGAGCTGTCGTTCCGCGTGGCGGGGCACGACGACACGGTGCAGGTGTTCACGACGCGTCCCGACACGATTTTCGGCGCCACGTATCTCGTGCTCGCGCCCGAGCATCCGCTCGTGGCCACGCTCACCACCGACGCGCAGCGCGAGGCGGTGCAGGGCTATCAGGACGCGACGAAAAAGCAGGATCTGATCGCGCGGAAGAGCAGCAAGGACAAGACGGGCGTGTTCACTGGTGCGTACGCCGTGAATCCGGCTACTGGCGCGAACATCCCGATCTGGATCGCCGACTACGTGCTCATGCAGTATGGCACCGGTGCCATCATGGCCGTGCCCGGACACGACGAGCGCGACTTCGAGTTCGCACAGCTGTTCAATCTGCCCATCGTGCGCGTGGTGGCCGGCCCCGACGATGCGGCCGACACGCCGCTCGGCGACGCGGCCTATACCGACGACGCGCAGGGCCGCTTGGTGAATTCAGGCGCCTTCGACGGACAGCTGGTGGCGGATGCGAAGCTCACTGTGACCGACTGGCTCGCCGCCGGTGGACACGGGGCGAAGGTGGTGAACTTCCGGTTGCACGATTGGTGCATTTCCCGTCAGCGCTATTGGGGGCCGCCGATCCCGATCATCTACTGCGACGCGTGCGGCACGGTCCCGGTGCCCGAATCGCAGCTGCCGGTGGAGTTGCCGTTCATTCCCGACTTCAAGCCCGACGACTCCGGCATCTCGCCACTGGCGCGCCACGAAGAGTGGTATCGCGTGCCGTGCCCCGCGTGCGGCGCAGCGGCCCGTCGTGAAACCGACGTCTCGGACACCTTCCTCGACAGCGCCTGGTACTTCCTCCGCTATCCGAGCGCGACGCGCAGCGATGTCGCCTTCGACGCCGATGTGACCAAGCGCTGGTTGCCGGTCGATTCGTACATCGGTGGCAACGAACACGCCGTGTTGCACCTGCTGTACTCGCGATTCGTGACCATGGTCATGAAGGACGCGGGTCACATCGATTTCGAAGAGCCGTTCACGCGCTTCCGCGCGCACGGCATGATCATCCGCGAAGGCGCGAAGATGTCGAAGTCGAAGGGCAACGTGATCAACCCCGATGTGTACATGGAAGAGTGGGGCGCTGACGCGTTTCGCATGTATCTCATGTTCCTCGGCCCGTACGAAGAAGGCGGCGATTTCCGCGATCAGGGCATCAGCGGTGTGCGACGCTTCCTCGACCGCTTGTGGGCGTCGGTGCGTGATGCGCGGACGGATGTCGCGACCGACGCGACGGTGATGCGCCAGATCCATCGCACGATCAAGAAGGTGGGCGAGGACACCGCAACGCTGAGCTACAACACGGCGATCGCGGCCATGATGGAGTGCCTCAATCACGTGCGTTCGGGCGACCGTGCGGTGCACCGCGAGGAGGTGTTGCCGTTGGTGCAGCTCGTGGCGGCCTATGCCCCGCACTTCGCCGAGGAGTGCTGGGAGTTGCTGGGACACGAGGGCAGCGTCTTCAACGCAGGCTGGCCCGCGTTCGACCCGGCGCTGCTGGTGGACAACGAGGTCGATCTCGTGGTGCAGGTGAACGGCAAGGTGCGCGGTAAGCTGCGCGTGGCGGTGGACATCACGCAGGATGCGGCGATGGCGGCAGCGATGGCCGATGCTGGCATCGCCAGATTCGTGGTTGGCGAGATCAAGAAGGTGATCTTCGTACCGAAACGCCTGCTCAACATCGTGGTGTGATCGATGATCACGCGTGAACCGGCGGAAGGGGCGGCTGGTTCACGCGGAGCTGCGGCGAGCATGCGGCTGGCAGGTCATTCACGACGCGCTTCACACCGTCCATCAATTTCGGCATGCCGAAATTGATAACGAGGCCGAGTGGGAGCTGAGCTAACCGCAGGTACGTGAGCAGCTGCGTGGTGTGGATCGTAGCGTTGGTTTCGCGCGCCTTCACCTCAATGATCAGTCGGCCATTCACGATCAAATCGGCTCGGAACGCGTTCTCATAGCGATCTCCCTCGAACTCGAAGGAGATCGCTTTTTGTCGCTCGACGGAGAATCCGTCGCGCGTGAGGGTCCGCTCCAGTACAGCTTCGTACAGGGTTTCGAGCATCCCCGATCGGAATTTCTTGTGAATTCGAAGTGCGGCGTTGATGCACGCGCCAGACAGATCGTC
This sequence comes from Gemmatimonas sp., assembly GCF_031426495.1. NCBI lineage: Bacteria > Pseudomonadati > Gemmatimonadota > Gemmatimonadia > Gemmatimonadales > Gemmatimonadaceae > Gemmatimonas > Gemmatimonas sp. Next base: position 2,921 of record NZ_JANPLK010000064.1, read on the forward strand.
AGGGTGGATATGCATGGTCAGGGTGGCTTCGGGTGGCGTCGTGTGTGCGGGAAGGCTGCTGTTCTAACGCGAAGGACGCGAAGTCCGCGAAGGGCGCGAAGCACGGCAAACGGCAAAATGAAAAGCGGTTGTTCTTCTTCGCGTCCTTCGCGAACTTCGCGTCCTTCGCGTTGAGATTTTGAGCTCTCCGCCGCCACGAAGCTATCCGCCCGCACACCAACCACTGTCATCAAACAGCTGCCGGCGGTGGCACACGAACGCCCCGGTAAACCACGACCCCAGTCCGCGTGTCAAACAGTCATAGGCCATCACCTCAAGCCCGAGACTGCTTCCATGCGCACCTCCCTTCGCACGGCGACCCTTGTCGTCGTCCTCGCCGCCGCTCCGTCGTATTCCCAGCTTGCCGCGCAGCAGCGCCGGCAGGCCGACGACCCCATCATTCGGATCGAAGGACTGCGGCTGCCGTCCATGGTCTGGACGCGGGCCGCCGATCGTGCGGCGCTTGGCGTGACCCTGGGGGCGGCGTCGAGCGCCGACACGGCGGGGGTGAAGATCGACGCCGTTCGCGAGAACGGGCCGGCGGCGAAGGCCGGACTCAAGGCCGGTGACGTCATCACCGAGATCAACGGCGTGAGCCTAAACGTCAGTCGGGATGATGCCGAGGATCTGGCGTTGACCGGGATGGCGCAGCGTCGGCTGCAGCGCGTGCTGGCCAAAGCCAGGCCGGGGGACGACGTCGAGCTGCGTGTGCGGATCGGCGGGGCGGCCGCTCGGGTGATGAAGGTGAAGACCGTGTCGGCGGCCGAACTCGAGGACGGGCCCGTGCGGCGTGTCGTCGAGCGGGGCGGCGATGACGGGAACCGCGCGGCCGTCGGGGTGGCCGTGACCGGGGCCGGGAACGCGCGTGACACCCTCGGGCTCTTCGTGAGCAGCGTCGTGACCGCGGGACCAGCCGAACAGGCCGGAGTGGTCGAGGGCGAGCGGATCGCGGCCGTGAACGGCGTGGATCTGCGCGTGCCCAAGGAAGACCTCGACGATCCGCAGGCGCGGAGCGCGCGGGTAAGTCGATTCCAGCGGGAGGTGCAGAAGGTGGCTCCTGGCGGCACCGTGACCCTTCGCGTGGTGTCGGGGGGACGTACCCGGGACGTCTCAGTCCCGACGGTTCGGGCGTCGGACCTCCCGGAACGCGCGTGGTCGATGCCGGGAGGCGGACGGATCATCCTGAACGGACAGGTGCTCGACCTCGACCGCCGCTAAGTCCGATCAGCGGTAGGCGCGGACATTCCAGAATAGGGAAGTCGGGCTCGGCAAAGCGGCTGGGCCTGTACACCGCGACGCGGACGCAACGAATGGGCATTGGGTAGCGTTATCTTGGCGGATGGACCCCGTGACGTTTGCCGACTTTCGAGTCGTATGCTGAGCGTCTTACTCGACCCGCCGTTCGCCCCTGCGAATGCCAGACAATGTGATGCCGCCGCGCTCCGCGCGCCGGTTCGCCATAGATCCTTCGCGCCGACTGTTCGCTCTCTCGTCGGTCGCCCTGCTCGGACTCGCCGCCTGCAAAGAGCAGCAACGTCCCCCGCGTCCTGCGCCCGTCGTGTCCACGATGACGGTGAAGAAAGGACCGCTGCCGTTCATCGTGTCCGCGAATGGGCAGATCGAGCCCAACCGGACCGTTGCCGTTCAATCACTCGTGTCCGGAATGCTGACCCGGGTGGCCATCGCCGAGGGCGATGAAGTCAGACAGGGGCAGGTGCTCTTCCAGATCGATCCACGCCCGTTCCGCGCGGAACTCGATCGGTTGCAGAGCACACTGGCTCGCGATCAGGCCACACTGCTCCGTGCCCGTGGCGATTCAGTACGCTTCGCCGGGCTGGCCAAAGATGGCTACGTCACCCGCCAGCAGCTCGATCAGACCTTTGCCGAAGCGTCGGCCCTCGCGGCCACGGTGGCCGCCGGACAGGCGTCGCTGGAGCGCGCGCGCCTCGATCTGGAAAACACCACCATCAAAGCCCCGATCTCCGGCCGCACCGGACAGATCACGCTTCGCGTGGGCAGTCTTGTGCGGGCGCAGGCTGACCCGGGGCTGCTCATTATCAACGAGCTCCAGCCGGTGCTGGTGCGCTTCACGGTGCCGGAGCAGGCGTTCGAAGAGATGCGCCGCCGCTCGGGCCTCGATAAGGCGCTGACGGTGAACGTCGTCCCCAACGTGGGCGACAGCACGAAGAAGATCACCGGCACGCTGACCTTCATCGACAACGCGGTGGACCGGGCCACCGGGACCGTCCTGCTCAAGGCGCGGGTACCCAACGCCGATCGCTCGCTGTGGCCGGGACAGTTCGTGTCGGTGGGCCTCGAGCTCACGGTCGATCAGGATGCGATTACGGTACCGTCGGAAGCGGTCGTCGCGACCGGCAACGGTGCGTTCGTGTACCTCGTGGAGGACGGCAAGGCCAAGCGGGTGGCCGTGAAGGTCGGTCGCACGGCGGGAACGCTGGTGAAGCTCGACAGCGGCTTGGTTGGCGGCGAGCAGGTCATCATCGAAGGACAGAATCGCCTGCAGGACGGGGCCAAGGTCGAGCTGCGCGGTGCGCTCTCGAAGAGTGGTCCCGCCGGCACCGACCGCGGCGGTCGCGGTGGAGCCAGAGGCGGCGCCAAGGGCGAGAAGAAGAGCGGAGTAGACACCTCAGCGACGAAGCGAGGAGCAGCCCAGTGAATCTGAGCGCGATCTGGATCAAGCGGCCGGTGATGACCACGCTGGTCATGCTGGCCATTCTGACGTTCGGCATCGTGGCCTACCGGGCGTTGCCGGTGAGCGATTTGCCCACCATCGACTATCCCACGATCACCGTCTCCGCCGGTCTTCCCGGGGCGAGCCCGGAAGTGATGGCGACGTCGGTGGCGACCCCGCTCGAACAGGCGTTCTCCACCGTCTCGGGCATCGAAAGCATCACGTCGTCCAGTTCGCAGGGAAGCACGAACGTCACGCTGCTCTTCGCGCTCGATCGTGACATCGACAAGGCCGCCGCCGACGTGCAGTCGGCGATTTCGAAGACGCTGCGCCAGCTGCCGCAGGGCATCAATCCGCCGTCGTACAACAAAGCGAATGCGGCCGACGCGCCGATCATGATGTTCTCCGTCAACTCCGACGTGCTCAGTCGCCAGGAGTTGAGCGAATTCGCCGAAACGTTTCTTGCCCAACGCGTCTCCACCGTGACCGGCGTCGCGCAGGTGCAAGTGTACGGTTCGTCCAAGTACGCGGTGCGCGTACAGCTCGACCCGGGAGCCATGGCCGCCCGCGGCGTCGGCATCGACGAAGTACAGCAGGCCATCAACCAGGGAAATTCGAATTCCCCGGCCGGCGTGCTGATGGGCCCCAACAAGTCGTTCACGCTCCAAGCGTCCGGCCAGCTCAAGAACGCCTCCGAGTTCCGCAACCTCGTCGTTGCCATGCGCAACGACACGCCGATCCGTCTTGGCGAGCTGGGCTCGGTCATCGATGGCCTGCAGAACATGCGCGGCATGTCGGAGATCAACGGCCGCGCCAACACTGCGCTGGCGATCATCCGTCAGCCCGGCGTGAACACGGTTGAAGTGGCGAAGGGCGTCACGGCGGTGCTCGAGCAGCTCAAGCCGCAGCTGCCGCCGAGCGTCGAAATCGTGCCGATCTTCGACCGATCGATCGCCATCGAACACAGCGTGAACGATGTGAAGTTCACGCTCGTGCTCACGGTCGGCTTGGTCGTGATGGTGATCTTCCTGTTCCTGCGCAACCTGCGCGCAACGATCATCCCATCGCTGGCCCTGCCGTTTTCCCTGATCGGCACCTGCACGGTTATGTGGACGCTCGGCTACAGCCTCGACAATCTGTCGCTGATGGCGCTCACGCTCGCCGTCGGTTTCGTCGTCGACGACGCCATCGTGATGCTCGAGAACATCGTGCGACATCTCGAAATGGGCAAAAAGCCCATGCAGGCGGCGCTCGACGGCTCGAAGGAAATCAGCTTCACGATTCTCTCGATGACGCTGTCGCTGGTGGCGGTGTTCATCCCGCTGCTGTTCATGCCTGGTCTCGTGGGTCGCTTGTTCCGCGAGTTCGCGGTCACGATCGGTGTCGCGATTCTCGTGTCCGGCTTCGTATCGCTCACGCTGACGCCAATGCTCGCCGCGCGCTTCCTGCGCGAGGGCGAAGGACACGCGCCATCCGACGGCAAGTGGCGTTCGGTGGAGCGGATTTACCAAGCCACCGAAAACGCGTACGTGAATTCGCTGGCATGGGTGATGAACCGTCGTGGCCTCACGATGATCTTCAGCGTGTTCACGCTGGTCGCGACCGTTGGCTTGTTCATGTACATCCCGAAGGGCTTCCTGCCGTCGGAAGACACCGGGCGACTCTCGGGGTCAATCGAAGGGCCCGAAGGCATCGGCTTTGAAGCGCTGTCGGTGAAGATCCGCGAAGTCGCGGCGATCATTCAGAAGAGCGACAACGTGAAGTACACGCTGGCCTCCATCGGCGGTGGACCCGGCGGCGGCGGATCGAACAGCGGTCGCTTGCAGCTCACGCTGAGCGACGACCCGGATCGTCCGCACGTCGATCAGATCATGCGGGAATTGACGCGCGCCACGTCAGGAATTCCCGGCTTTCAGGTGTTCTTCCGCAATCCGCCACCCATCAACATCGGCGGCCGTCGCGGTAACAGCGCCTATCAGGTCTCGCTTCAAGGGCCGGACATCGCCGAGCTGTACACCGCCGCCCGCGCGCTCGAATCGCGCATGAAGGATCTGCCGGAACTCGAAAACATCTCGAGTGATCTGCAGGTCGGCAATCCGCAGGTCGGTATCCAGATCGACCGCGAACGGGCGTCGGCGCTCGGACTCACGGCCGCCCAGATCGAAAATGCACTCTATAGCGCGTATGGCTCGCGTCAGGTCTCCACGATCTACACGCAAACCAACCAGTACCAAGTCATTCTCGAACTCAAGGAAGCGTATCAGAAGGATCCCGCGTCTCTGAGCCAGCTCTACGTACGTTCCAACACCGGCAACCTCGTGCAACTGGGATCGGTCGCCACGTTCACGACCGGTGTCGGTCCACAGAGCATTCAGCACAACGGACAGCTGCCGGCCGTGTCGATCAGCTTCGGTACGCGCCCCGGTGTCGCCCTTGGTACGGCCGTCGATGCGGTTCAGCGCGAGGCGCGCGCCGTGCTGCCGCCCGACGTGACCTCAGTGCTGTCGGGCGACACGCAAGCGTTCGCGCAGGCCCAGAGCGGACTGCTGGCGCTGCTCTTCGTCGCGATCTTCGTGATTTACGTGGTGCTCGGCATTCTCTACGAGAGCTTCATTCACCCGCTCACGATTTTGTCCGGCCTGCCGTTCGCCGCCCTCGGCGCGCTGCTCACGCTCTGGATCTTCGGCAAGGACCTCGGCGTGTATTCGTACGTCGGCATCATCATGCTGATCGGTCTCGTGAAGAAGAACGCGATCATGATGATCGACTTCGCGATCGAGGCCGAGCGGGATCTCAAGATGTCGCCGCGCGATGCGATCGTGGAAGCGGCGCGCGTGCGCTTCCGTCCGATCACGATGACCACGCTCGCCGCGCTCATGGGCACGCTGCCCATTGCGATCGGCTTCGGCGCTGGTGCCGAGTCGCGTCAGCCGCTGGGTCTCGCGGTGGTGGGTGGCCTCGCGTTCTCGCAGTTGATCACGCTGTACGTCACGCCCGTCGTGTACACACTGCTCGATCAGTTCCAGTCGCGGCAGCGCACGGCGAAGTCGGTGCCGGTGCGCAGCAGCGGCATGGAGCCGGTGCCCGTCGCCGGCGACTGATTCCGTCGCCGGCATCGCATGAGATCACCCAACGGCCGCTGGCGCTCGCTAGCGGCCGTTCGTGCCAACGCCCAGGCTTCGCGCCACACTCGCGTACAGCTCTTCGGCGCGAAATGGCTTCTGCAAGAAGCCGGAGAGGCTGCGCCCCGCGAACATGCGCGTCACGTCCTGCTCGTTATAGCCGCTCATCAGCAACACGTTCACGCTCGGACGCACGTCGCGTAGCGCGCGCAGCGTTTCTTCGCCGTTCATGCTCGGCATCGTCAGGTCGAGCAGCACAAGGTCGAACGCATCCGGCTGCTGCTGGAAGAGTTCGAGCGCCTTCACGCCATCGGACGCTTCCTGCGTGCGGAATCCACGGCGTCGCAGCAACGCCGACGCCACCGCGCGCACGCTGTCTTCGTCGTCAACGACCAGAATCTGTCCGCCGCTGCGCCATTCCTCGGTACGCGCGCCGGAGGCCGTGCCCACTCCGCTGCTCTGCACGGAACTCGGAAACAGCAGCTTGACGGAGGTCCCGGATCCCACCTCGCTGTACACGCGGATCGCACCGTGATGGCTTCTCATGATGCCCATCGTCGCGGCCAGACCAAGTCCGCGTCCGGTGAACTTGGTCGAGAAGAACGGCTCGAAGATGCGCTGACGTGTGGCGTCGTCCATGCCCGTGCCGTTGTCGTGCACCTCGACATATGTGCACGAGCCGGGCTGCGCCCCGCTGCCGGGCGCACAGCCCGAGAGGTACTCGTGCGAGATCTCCTGCCGGCCCGTGCGTACACTGATGAGTCCCGGCTTCGAGCCAAGCGCATCCGATGCATTCGTGATGAGATTCATCACGACCTGGCGGAATTGATTGACGTCAACATCAATGCGAGGTAACGATGTGGCCAGGTCCAGCTGCAGCGAGGCGTTGCGCGAAATGGCCGTGCGCATGAGCGACGTCATCTCCGAAATCACCGTCGAGGCATCGGCCGATTCGACGACATAGCGGCCCTTGCCGGCATACGCCAGCAACTGGCGCGTCAGTTCCGCCGCGCGCTGCGCCGATTGCTCGATCTCCGCGATGCTCTGCCGCGCTTCGGCGCCAGGCTCGAGATCCAGGAGCGCGAGCGAGGCGTTGCCGAGAATACCGACGAGCAGGTTGTTGAAGTCGTGCGCGATGCCGCCAGCGAGCACGCCGAGCGACTCCAGCTTCTGTGCTTGTTGCAATTGCGACTCCGCGCGGGCCCGTTCTTCGTCGCTGCGCACCTGATCGGTGATGTCCACCTGTGTGCCGACGATCCGCGCCGGTTCGCCGTTCCCGTCGCGCACCAGCATCGCGCTCGAAATCATGTGCCGCTCGGCGCCGTCCGCGCGGAACACGCGTATGCGGATGACGTGCCGCTCGCCGGTGCTGAGCACCTTGGCCCAGGTCTCTTGAACCAGTGCCCGATCGTCGGGATGTACGAAATCGAACCGCGGCCGCGCGTCGATGTGCGCTCGCGCCTCTTCGGTGGGCTCAAAACCCAGCATGCGCAGCAGCTGGTCCGATCGGAACATGCTGTTCCGGCGCAGATCGAAGTCGAAACTCCCGATATTCGCGGCTTCCTGCGCCAGTCGCAGCGTCTCCTCGCTGCGACGCAGATTCTCCAGCGCGTGTCGCTGTTCGGTTACATCCTGCGCGGTGCCGAATAGCTTCACGTCCCCGCTGGCGCCCTTTATGATGCGGGCGAGCACGTGCAGAATGACCGTGCTGCCATCGCGGCGCGTGGCGGTGAAGTCCATCGAAATGTCGTCCCCGATGGGCGTGCGGGCCGACAGCGCGCCCCACCGTTCGGAGTCGGAGGGCGCCAGCATGGCGCGAATCGTCGGGATGTCGATCGTGTCGACGGTCGGGTCGAGCCCGAGCAGGCGATACGCCTGCGCGCTCAACTGGATATGCCCCGGTCGCTCGACGCTGAAACTGCCGATGCCCGCAACCTCCTGAGACCGCGCCAGCGCCGCCTCACTCGCCTGCAGCGAGCGCTCGGCGCGCCGACGCTCCGTGATATCCTCCAGCACGGCGATCACGCCATCGTCGGCGGGGAATGCATAGACCGACTGCCAGCGATCACGCTCGTCGTCGTACCGCTCGAAGCGCGCCGTGACGCCGGTCTTGAGTACGCTTTCGTACGCCTGATGAAAGATCGAGTCCTTGAGCGTGGGATAGCATTCCCACACATTGCGCCCGATCAGCGCGTCGCGCTCGACCTGCCCGTAGGCGACGGCGGCGTTATTGACGAAGCGAATGCGGAATTCTCGATCCAGGACGAGCTTCGGATTCGGACTCCATTCCAGTAAGGCCACCTGCCCCGGGGCAAGCGCGATGAACGGTCGCGTGGCGGGGGCGAGCGAAGATTCGTCAACCGGTTCGTGCATACGGTTCCGTGCAGTGTCCCACGCGAGGGGAAATGATGTCGCGTCAGACGATCATTGATGGCCCGCCGCCAACGTCGGCATGCTTGCTCATGTTTAACTGATAGCGGACAAGGCAAAGCTCCGATAGGCGTCGGCGGAAATGCAGCGAGGTGCAGCCATTGGGCTGCACCTCGACAAATTGCTCGTTCATGTCCGCACTGCGGTCAGAATTCGATCTGCGTACCCAACTCCACGACCCGGTTGGGCGGAATGCAGAAGAACTCCGTTGCCGAGCGCGCGTTTCTCGCCATGATGGCGAAGACGACCTTGCGCCAGCGGGACAGCGTGATGGTATCACCCGGTCTGCCCGGCACCGGGATGAGTCGCTCGCGACCGAGGAAATAGCTCGTCTCCATCGGCTTGCAGCGAATGCCCATCTGGTCAACGACCTCCAGCACGCTGGGCACATTCGGCGTCTGCATGAAGCCGTACGACGCGACCACGCGCCAGAAACCGTGGCCCAGTGGCATCACCCGCACGCGTTCGGCCGCACTCGTCTCTGGCACATCAGCTGTCTTCACCGAGACCAGCAACACGCGCTCGTGCAGCACCTTGTTGTGCTTCAAGTGGTGCAGAAGCACGGGCGGTACGCCGTCGTCGCTACCGGTCATGAACACCGCCGTTCCCGGCACGCGGTGCACGCTCGACTTCTCAACGCCATCGAGGAAGAGACCGATCGGTAGCGCTCCCTCGGCCAGGCGCGCGTTTAGCAGGGCCCGACCACGCTTCCACGTGAGCATAAGAAGGAACAGCACGAGTCCAAGCACGAGTGGAACCCAGCCGCCGTGCTTGACCTTTACCAGATTCGCGCTCAGGAAGGCCAGGTCCACGATAAGGAACGCTGTCGTGAGCGATGTCGCCTGCCAGGACTGCCATCGAAACCGAAGTCGTGCCACGACATCGAACAGAATCGTCGTGATGAACATCGTACCGGTCACGGCGATGCCGTATGCCGCACCGAGGTTCGAGGTGTTCTGGAACACGAGCACCACCAGCAGGCAGCCGACGGCGATGAAGTAATTGACTTCCGGAATGTAGATCTGGCCTTCTTCCGTCGTACTCGTATGGAGAATCTCGAGCCGCGGAATGAAACCCAGCTGGATACCCTGTCGCGTGATCGAGAACGCCCCGGAGATCAGCGCCTGCGAGGCGACAATCGCGGCGAGTGTCGAGATGATCAGCAGCGGAATGAGCAGCGCCTTCGGGGCGAGCAGGAAGAAGGGATTCTCTGCCGCGGCCGGATTGCGGAGCAGCAGCGCGCCCTGCCCGAAATAGTTGAGCAACAGTGAGGGGAACACGAGCCAGAGCCACGCCGCCTGAATCGGCTTGCGACCGAAATGCCCCATGTCGGCGTACAGCGCTTCGCCGCCGGTCACGACCAGCACTACGGAGCCGAGCACCAGAAATCCGAGGGTGCCGTGCTCCTGCATGAAACGCACGGCGTGAATCGGGTTCACCGCCCACAGGATGCTTGGATCCTTCGCCACTTCGAAAATGCCAAGCAGCGAGATCGTGGCGAACCACAGCAGCATGACTGGACCGAAGGCCTTTCCGACACGGTCCGTTCCAAACCGCTGCACCGCAAAGAGCGCGGCGAGGATCACCACCGAGATCGGCACGATGTACGACTCCATCGACGGTATCGCGATCTCCAGGCCTTCCATGGCACCGAGCACGCTCATGGCCGGGGTGATGATGCCGTCGCCGTAGAGGAGGGCCGTGCCGAACAAGGCCAGCGCCACGATCCACCGTCCGCGCGCGTCTGGTGTGTCTGGCGAGCGTCGTGGAAAGATCAGCGCCAGCAACGCGAACGTGCCCCCTTCGCCGCGATTGTCCGCGCGGAGAATGAAGTTCACGTACTTCACCGTAACGACGAGCGTCAGCGCCCACACGATCAGCGACAGAATACCGAACACGTTCTCTCGGGTCGCCTGGATGCCGTGCGTCGGACTGAAGCATTCTTTGAGCGCATACAGCGGGCTCGTCCCGATGTCGCCATACACCACGCCAAGCGCGGTGAGGGTCAGGATCGCGAGTCGCTTGCCTTTTGGATTCTCATGATGCCCTTCCTTTCGCAACGGCGACTGGACGGGAAACATGCCGGTGTTCGAGCGAATCTCGGCGCCAAACGGTGCATCGACGGCGTTTGTCGCCGCCGATGGGGTAACGGACGAGCCCGTCGGATGCCGCATGGCGTCAGACGAGGGAGGCTGGCCGTGCCCGCTGGCCGCGCTACTATCGGAATTGGCCCCGGCATTGTTCGCCGAGGCCTGAGGAGTCTGGTCGTTTGGCATAGTTCGGAGCGAATCCCAAATGTACCACGGTACCGGGCAGAAATAGACAACGGGAGGCAAGTGTGCCTCCCGTCGTGGGGTGCGTCAGGTACTACGGACCTGCTTCCACCGGCATGCGCGTGATCCGTCCCGAGGCCTTCGATCTCACTTCGATGACGTTCATCAGCTCCGCACGCATCAGAGTTCACGCCCCACGAGTGATGCCAGTTGCGCACGGGCGATGCGACCATCCAAGCGGGCCTGGATCAACGCCTGGCGCGCCTGATTGAGCTGCGTCTGCGACGTGAGCAGGTCGAGCAAGGTGGACGCGCCGAGCGCATAGCGCTGCTGCTGCACGCGCAGATCTTCTTCTGAGGCCGCGATCGCTGCCAGTTGCACCTGCACGCGCGCCTGCGCATTCTGCAGCGAGCGTACGAACGACGTCAGATTCTGGCGGGCCGCCAGCTGCACGTCGCGCAGCTGCGCTTCGGCATTCATGAGCGTAACATCGGCCTGCACCGTCTGCGACTCGCGCGAGAAGCCGTTGAAGAGCTGATAGGCGATGTTGAAGTTCATCGTCTGACGGCTGGCGTTGTTACCGCCGACCAGCAACAGGTTCCGGCCCGCGAAGCCGCCGGCATTCTGACTGAAGGCGTAGTTGTACGACATCGTGAGCGTGGGCAGATACGTCGACTTCTGCGACCGCTTGGCGGCGCGGGCGACGGCCACGTTGGAGATGGCCAGACGCACGGCGGGACCGTCATTGGCCAGCATCGCCAGCTCTTCGTCGGTGGGCAGCGCAATCGGCGTATCGAGCGTGTCATCGGGCGACGCCGTGATCGGCGTGGTGGACCCGGCCACCCGCGTGAGCGAGGCGGTGGCGACGCGCAGATCGTTCTCGGCCGTCAGCACGGCAAGCCGCGCATTGCCTACCAGAATCGCCGAGCGAAGCGAATCCGACTTCGTTGCAACACCGGCGGCGAGTCGCGCCGTGGATGCCTTGAGCTGTTGTTCGGCCTGCTCCAGCTGGGCCTTCGCGGCGGCGGCGGATTCGCGGGCGGCGAGCGCGGCATAGAACTGCTGCTTCACTTGCAGCGATGCGTCGAATCGCGCTGACACCGCCGACACGTCGGCCACGTCGGCCGTCGCGCGGATGCGCTTGATCTCCGACCACCGGCGTCCGCCATCGAATACCTCGACGTTGAGGGCGAGGCCGTTGTTGTAGCTCCACGGATTGCCCGACAACGACGTGAGCTGACCGTTGAAGTTGTTGATCGTCGTGCCCTGCGTGCGCCCCGTGCCCGCGGTGAGATTCACGTTCGGTACATACGAGCCGATCGCCTGACGTCGCGCCGCCGCCGCATTGCGGTCGAGACCACGCGCCGACACTGCCGCCGGCGAGTTCTTCGCCGCGAGCTCGACTGCTTCATGCAAGGTGACCGGACGCGCGCCATCGTCGCCCGACAACCCCTGAGCGCCAAGCGGGGCGGCCATCATGACCGCCCCGAGGAGCACTGCACCGGCGACGGTCTGTCCAACACGACTCCTGCGATTCACTTGGTCTCCCCTCGCGCGCGGGCCGCACTGTCGGCCGTTCGCTGGTTACGCTCGAGCAGTGCGCGGAAGGCCGTCTTCTGCGTGTCGTCGAGGGTGTTCATCATCAGCACGCGCGCGCTGTCGCGTACGGCATCGAGCGTAGGCCGGACGGTCTTCATGATTTCACGCGACTGCTTGCGACGCCAATCCCACACGGAGTCGATAACCACACGCTGCGCCGGCGAGAGCTTGAGCTCACGGGCGAGTTCATCGACCATGGCGGACTCGTTGAAGACGTCCGGGCGCGGCGGCGACACCACGCGATCGGCGGCAAAGCCGACCGCCCCCCCGATGAGAAACGCACCGAGGATGAACAGCATGGCGAGCGATTTGGGGCGGGAGGTAGACACAGATCGCTCGAGACTAGTAGTCGAGAGGATGCAGGTACCGCTCCGGCGCATCCTCCGGAAGCCGCACGCGCACGCGCGACGTCAGCGTGGCATCGTCGAGCGGCAGCGGCAGCGCCGATTCCACCGCGGCCCGCTGCGCCATCGCGCGCGCGTTGGCATCGAGCTCCGCTTCGCGCACGAACGTGGCACCGGCCACGAGCAGCGCAATGGTGGCCGCGATCAAGCCCACGTTGCGAACGTCGGCTGTCCGGAACTCCCCGAACCCGCTCCACCACGCCGGACGCAAGTCGTTGATCCGCACGATACCGCGCGTGACACCGAGCATCACCCGCTCCTCCAATCCGTTCCAGTACGTCTCGTCCTGCGGCGCGGCATAGTGGCTGCGTAGCAGGTCGGTCACTCGAGGGTCCGCGTCCGGGCCGTGCCCGTTGTCGTTCCGCGTGACGTTCATTTCTCACTCCGAAGATTGCTCAGCTGTCGCCGCAGGTGCGCCCGAGCATGGTGCAAGTCCGATCGCGCCGTTCCCTCGGGAATTCCGAGGATGGAGCCGATCTCCGCGTGCTTATATCCCTCGACGTCGTGCAACACGATCACTGCGCGCTGCCGTTCGCCGAGCGTAGCCAGTGCGCGCGCCAGGCGCGCACGTAACTCATCTGATTCTGCTGGATCCCGATGTGGAGACGACAACGTCTCCGGCAACTCGTCCGCGTCGCGTACTTTGCGCCGACGGGCGATGTCCAACGCCGCATTGGCCACGATGCGATGCAGCCACGCGCCGAAAGCCTGCTCCGGGCGAAACCGTTCGAGGGCGCGAAACGCATGCAGAAAGCCTTCCTGCACCGCATCCTCAGCATCGTCGTGCGACAACACGATGGCACGGGCAACAGCATACGCACGGCGCTGGTGACGATGCACCAGACCGGCGAATGCCGTGTGATCCCCTGCCTGCGCCGAGAGCACCAACTCCCGCTCCGCGAGCGCCTCGGCCGACACCGGTCGGTCAGTCCCCATGACAGGGGAGGCAGCTGGAAAGGAGAGGGCGACGGAGGTCATCGGCAAGGGTGAGGTCATCCGACTTACGCATCGCCAGCGGGGGGCGTTGAGGGCGGGGGCGCCAATCCCGCAAGCCCCAGTGGCAACGCGTCGGCCTGCATGGCCTGCAGCACGATACCGATATGCTCGTCGAGGGGGACATCGAGGGCGGCGGCCCCCTGAATGATGTCGTCCCGGTTCACGCCCCGGGCAAAAGCCTTGTCCTTCATCTTCTTGCGCACCCCGGCCACGTCCACGTCTGCCACGGCTCGGGAGGGCTTCACCAGCGCGCTCGCGGTAATCAGCCCCGTGAGCTCGTCCACGGCGAACAAGGCCTTGGCCAGCACCGAGACCCGGGGAACCCCGGTGTACTCCGCATGCCCCAACACCGCCTCGCACAGCTCCTCCGGCCAGCCCGCCGCCCGAAGCACCCGCACGCCCTCTGCCGGATGTTCGACATCGGCCGCGAGCGACGCGTTGGGATATCGCTCGTAATCGAAGTCGTGAACCAGCCCGGTGATCCCCCACAGTTCGACGTCTTCCCCCAGCCGGGTGGCATAGGCTCGCATCGCGCACTCCACCGACAGCATGTGCTTGCGGAGAGATTCGGAAGCGGTCCATTCATGGACCAGCGCCAGCGCGGCAGAGCGGGAGGGAAGGAGCATCAGTCCAAGTGTAACGGGATGGGTGGGCTGGTGGGGGGCTTTGGGCTGTGGGGCTTTGGGTTTTGGGCTGTGGGCTGTGAGCTGTGGGGCTCTGGGCTCTGGGCCCTGGGCCCTGGGCTCTGGGCTGTGGGCTATGGGCAAAAGAGGCTCTGGGCTGGCAGCCCACGGCCCATGGCCCAAAGCCCAGAGCCCAGAGCCCATAGCGCATAGCCCTATCCGCGCAAATTCAGTGCAGATCGACCTTAATCGCGGCCGCCTTTCCCGTCTTCCAGATCAGTAGCAGCGGCAATGCCGCCACCAGCAGTATCCCTGAAATCAGATAAATCCGCGAGAACGCGATCACGCTCGCCTGCGTCGCGATCTGGCGGTCCATGATCATCAAGGCCTGCTGTTTCGCGATCGACACATCGATCCCGCGGGCCACGAGACTGCGGGTCAACCCACCCAATCGCGCCATCGTGGTCGGGTCGTACGCACCCACGTGTTCGGTGAGCAGCTGCTTCTGCACCACGGTCTGCCGTGCCAGCATGGTGGCCATAATCGCAATTCCGAGCGAGCCGCCCAGCTGACGCATGAGGTTGAACAGACCGGTGCCCTGCCCGATCAGACGCATCGGCAGCCCGGACACCGTGGCGCTGGTGAGCGGCACGAACAGGAAGCCCAATCCTACGCCGCGAAAAATCAGCGGCCAGAACAGATCATCCTGCCCGGAGTCGAGCGTAAGCCGCGACATCTGTACCATCGACGCGAGAAACATGAACGCACCAAACACGATCAACGGTCGGGCATCGACCCTGTTCGTGATGCGCCCCACGAAGGCCATCGTGAACGCCGACGCCAGCGCACCTGGCAAGATCACCATGCCCGTTTGCTGCGCCGTGTAACCGTGCAGCTGCTGCAGGAACACCGGCAACACGAACACCGATCCGTAGAGCGCCAGCCCCAGGAACGTGGCGAACATCACGCCCGGTGCCACTTGTCGCGACTTCAGGATGCGGAAATCGATGATCGGTTCGTCGATCGTGAGCTCGCGCCAGACCAACAGGACGGCCGACAGGACGCTCGTGATCGCCAGTCCCGTCACGAAGCGCGACTCGAACCAATCGAACCGTTCGCCGCGCTCGAGCATCCACTGCAGTGAACCGACGGCCATCGTGAGCAGCACGATGCCGATCACGTCGACGGACGTCGCCTTCACCTGGTGCACGGCATCGCGCACGTACGTCCACACGAGATAGCCGGCGAAAATGCCGAGCGGCACGTTGATGTAGAAGATCCACGGCCACGCGTATGCATCGACGATGTAGCCGCCGAGCGTCGGGCCGAGTGTGGGGCCGACCATCACACCCACGCCGAAAATCGACTGACCAATCCCGCGCTCGTGCGGCGGAAATGCTTCGTACAGAGTGGTCTGCGCCGTCGACAGGAGCGCGCCACCACCGAGTCCCTGAATTACGCGCCAGAACACCAATCCCCAGAGGGAGGTCGCGGCGCCGCAGAAGAACGACGCGACCACGAAGATCGTGATCGAGCCGGTGAGATAGTTGCGCCGGCCGAAGTATGCCGACAGCCAGTTCGACATCGGAATCACGATCACGTTGGCGATGATGTACGACGTCGACACCCAGGCGATTTCATCGAGGGTGGCGCCGAAGGTGCCCATCATGTGCGGGATCGCCACGTTCACGATCGACGTATCGACGAGTTCGAGCACCGCGGCCAGCGTCACCGCGATCGCGATCAGGTACTTGTTCTTGTACGGATCGTCGGCGACCGCCGCTTGGGAGGCGGTGGGGGTGCCAACGAAACCAGTAGGGAGGACAGTGGTCGCCATTTCGCGCGTCGTGCTACTTCACGACGACGTTCGCGAGCACCGACATGCCCGGCCGCAGCGGGCGATCGGCGCCCAGAGACTTCGTAATGCGGATGCGCACCGGCACACGCTGCACCACCTTCGTGAAGTTGCCCGTTGCATTGTCGGGCGGGAGCAGCGCGAACTTGGCGCCCGTGGCCGAGGCGATGCTCTCCACTTCACCCTCCGCCTTTTCGGCGTAGGCATCGATCTCGAGCTCGACTTTCTGCCCGACACGCACGCGGTTGAGCTGCGTCTCCTTGAAGTTCGCCGTCACGAACACACCGGTATCCGACACGATCGACAGCAGTGTTTGACCGCCCTGCACGAGCTGGCCGACTTCCACCTGCTTGCGCGACACAATACCCGACAGGGGCGCCGTGATCTTCGCGTACGACAGCTGCAACGCGGCATTGTCGCGCGCGGCCTGTGCCGCACCGAGACGCGCTCGGGCCAGACGCACACCCGCTTCGGCGTTCGAGACGCCCGACGTGGCGGCGCTCACTTGACGCTGCGTCGCGGTAAGCTGAGCCGCCGCCGCATCGAAGGCGGCCTGCGCGGCATCGAGCTGCGCCATGCTGATGATCTGCTTCGCCGACAACTCCTTCGCGCGCGCCAGATCACTCTGCGCCTTCACGACCTGCGCACGGGCGGCCAGTACCTGCGCATCGCCGACGTCGCGTTGACTCGACGCCGTGCGCACCATGGCCGCCGCCTGACCCTCGAGCCCCCCGCTCCCCGCCGACGCCACTGCCGCCGCGTAGTCGGCCTCGGCTTGCGCCAGCTTCACGGCGTACTCTCGCTCATCGATCGACACCAGCACACCCTTGTCGTCGACATGCGCATTCTCACCGATGTTGACGGTGGTGACGTAGCCGCCGACCTTGGCGACCACCGGCACAATGTGTCCGTCAACCTGCGCATTGTCGGTCGATTCGTACGTTTGCGAAAACGACCAGCGATTGAAACCCGACACGCCACCGGCAACTACTAGTACGATGGGAATGAGCAGACGGAGGTTCTTCTTCATAACAGCGAAGTATGGAGTAGGGAGTACGGAGTACGGAGTACGGCGGCTTACGGGAGCTTCTGCACTTCGCCCATCGCCTTCGCCAGCGCGACACGGGAGCCTTGGTAGCTGGCCAGTGCATCGTTGCGCAGCGTGCGGGCCTGATTCAGCGACAGCAGCGCGGTGATCACGTCGCCGTTGCCGGCAACGCCGGCGCGAAAACGCTCCTGTGCTTGGGCGACTTCCTGTTCGGCGAGCCGCAGGCGCTCGCGCACGGCGTCCACCTGCTCCAACGCGGCGCTCAGATCGAGCAGCGCGGCCCGCACGTCCAGCGCGCTCTGCGCGCGTAGGTCACGCAGCTTGGCACCGGTTTCACGGGTGGCCGCGATCTGTTCCTGCACACGGCCGTCACGACGGAAGCCGTCGAACAAGCCAACCGACAGCTGCACACCCCACGTGTACGTGGGCAGCAAGCGGTTCCAGTTCTTGCCGATCACACCCTGATCGACCATGAGGCCCAGTTGCGGTGTGCGCTCCCACTTGATGGCCTGCGACGCCGCGCGCTGCGCCGTTTCCTGCGCCAGCAATGCCTTCACATCAGCGCGCGATTCGGTGGCGCGGGCCAGTGCGATTACGGCGTCGGGTGCCACATCACCAACCGGCATGCCGGCCAGGGAATCCGTGAGCGTGAGCGGCGCGTCGAGGGGCAGGCCCACCGCGCGCTTGAGTTCCAGGAGTCCGCGATCCCGCTCGTTGCGCGCGCCGATGATCTGCGCGCGCACATTCGCCAACTGCGACTCGGCCCGCGTGACGTCGAGCGCGATCCCGGTGCCGGCTTGCAGCTGATCGCGCGCGATCCGCAACAGATCCGCCGCCAACGCCGAGTCGGCGCGGCGTGCGGACAGCTGCGCCTCGGCACGCACGGCGCGCACATACACGACCGCGGCGCTGGCCGCGGCCATGTCGGCCTGCGCCTGCACATCCGCGCTGGCGGCGAGCACCGACGACTGCGCGGCACGCCACTTCGCGACGTTGCCGAGATCGAGCAGCGGCTGCTGCAAACGATAGCGGACATCGACCGTGGGCACCGGTCCGATGAGCTCACCATCGGGGCGCAGTAACGGCTGGCCCGTAACCGGGTTGCTGAACGAGAAACCGAACGTGGCCGAGTTCAGCGTGCGCTCGGCCTGCTGAATGCCGGCCGCGAGATCGGGGAAGAGCGCGCCGCGTCGCTGCGTGACGCGGGCTTCCGCCTGCGCCACGCGCTGACGGGCCACGTCGACGCCGCCGCTCTGTTTCGCGGCCAGGCGGGCCGCGTCGCCGAGGGAGAGTGCGTTCTGCGCCGGCAGGGCGGTGCCGGCGATCGAACCAACGGCGACGAGCAGGAAGAAGTGTTGCTTCATGGACGCAGGGCGTAGAGATAAAAGTCGAGCATTTCGTCGAGCACTTGCTCGTCGCTGCCAAGTGTCTTGTGGAACTCACGACGCGCACACCACGTGCTGTGCGACATCCAGATGGACGAGAACATGCGGGCCGCCAACTGCGGGTCGACCACGCGGAATTCACCGCGCTCGACGCCGCGGGCAATGATGCTGGACACCAGACGACGTCCACGGGCGATCACTTCGTCGGCGTAGAACTGCATGAGGTCGGGGAACTGCCCGAGCTCGAGCGACACGAGGCGCTGGAGGACCTGCACGCGTTCGGTGCGGAGGAACCTCCACCAGCCCTCGCCAAGTCGTTGCAATTGGAGCACGGCGGGCCCCGTGAGCAGCTCCGCCTGCGAGGCTTCGGCTTCAGCCAGCGCGGCCACGATCGTGGTGTGCACCATCTCCCGGAAGAGCGCTTCCTTGTTGGGGAAGTAGAGGTAGATGGTGCCCTTGGCCACCTGCGCCCGCTTGGCGATGTCGTCCAGACGCGCGCCGGCCAGCCCACGCTCGCCGAATTCATGGAACGCGGCGTCGAGGATCTGGGTGGGGCGTTCTTCCGGCGCCCGCCGGCGGGGCGGCTCGATACTGGTCACCCCGAATACTTACTGACTGACTAGTCAGTAAGTAAGGGGGCGGTAGAGCGCTCCGTTCAAGGGTCCGCGTTCAAGGGCGTTCAAGGGCGTTCAAGGGCGTTCAAGGGGTCAGAGTCGTTGAACGCGAGCGTTCAA
>NZ_JANPLK010000065.1 GCF_031426495.1 Gemmatimonas sp.
CGCCCGGACCACGGGGTCAGTGCCTGCGACCGCCGGCTTACCGGGGGACTCAGCCAACCACGGGCGGGTCCCACCAAGCGCTTTTCACCCACTCTGCCCCCTTGAACGGACCCCTTGAACGGGCGAAGTACGCGTGGCGTCTACGCGACGCTACCAAAACACGTCGACGCCGAGGTCGGCGAAGGCAGCGTCGTTGGTCACGACGGCTCCCTTGATCGCGAGTGCCTGGGCGCCGATCAGGCGATCGAAGGGATCGCGATGCGCGCTCTCGAGTTGCCCCGCGCGAATCGCCGACGCTGCGTCGACGTCGAGCAATCGAAAGCCATCCGCTTCAACGACGTACGCAAAGTCGTTGAGCATGGCCGGAGGGACGGTCAGTTTCCCGAGCCGCACCTTGGTCGCGATCTCGAAGGCGCTGGCGGCGCTCACGTACACCGTGCGCTGTGGTGCCTCCAGCATTGCGCAACGGGCCAATGGTGACAGGCGCGGGCTATCGGCGTGCCAGAAGATGAACGCGACCGTGTCGAGCAGCAGCGGCTGAACGAGATCGGTCATAGCCCCGAGGCGTCGGCGTCCTCGTCGGAGAGCGGCGCAAAGGCGTCATCGCTGAAGCGAATCGCGTCTTTGAAGCGCCCCGGTGTGGGAACGGGCACGAATGGGCGAAGCTCGGCCATGGGGTGGCCGTTCACGCTGATCACGTAGCCCTCGCCGGATGCCGCGACTTCCCGCACGAGGGCGGCCAGTTTGGCTTTCGCTTCGGAGATCGGGATGGTCGCCATATGCGGTCAATATACCTTGACCAATCAAACAGGTCAATATCGGCCACAGGCGATTTGGCCGCCCAATGCCCTCAACGCGCGCATCGCGGCAGGCGCGCGAGGGTGTCGCTCATGGGCTCCGACCCACGGGCGTGACGACGAGGACGGTCAGCAGGATGGATCAACATGCTACACCGATGCATAACCTGCCCCAGGCGGAGCACGGCCGATCTCGCGAGCGCCGCCGTCACGCGCGGTACCTTGCCCTAAGGGGAGCACCGCGTGATCATCTCGTCATGACGCCGACGTATCCCAATCTGTTCGATCACGCGGAAGCGGATGTTGCCATCCGCCGCATCGAGGCGCTGACGCCTGACAGCACGCCGCTATGGGGGAAGATGTCGGTCGCCCAGATGCTGGCGCACTGCAACGTGGCCTACGACATGGTCTATACCGGACAGTTCCCACGACCCAATCCGCTGCTTCGCTGGGTGTTGCGTACCATGGTGAAGGACAAGGTCGTGGGCTTGGCGCCGTATCCACGCAACACCCCCACCGCGCCGGCCTTCCGTATCAAGGATGCGCGCGATTTCTCCCACGAGCGCGCCCGCCTGATCGCATATGTCCGACGGGTGGCAAGCGGCGGGGCCTCAGCGTTCGAAGGTCGGCAATCGCCGTCGTTCGGACCGCTCACGGCCGCTGAGTGGAACGTGCTCTTCTCGAAGCACCTCGATCATCATCTCACGCAGTTTGGCGTGTAGAGAGGAGCCGAGTTGGCTCACGCGGCAGTCATCACGCGTGCCATGCCACCGCCAGCACGTCGGCATACGAAAAGTCATCACCGAACTGTTATGGTGCACCAAATACAGCGGGCGATTAACGTCAGAAGAATACTTCACCAAGAATTGGCACGAAGATCCGCGGATGAACCCCGGGAGTTTCGGGCTGCTGTTCATTCGCGGTCATTCGTGTCGACCCCCGGTGGGCAGTTGCTTGCTGGGACGGCAATCACCTTTCCCGCACGAAGCGCGCGTCAGGCCAGCGCGCTTGCCAGTCGTCGCACCCCGTCCGCCAGCGTCGGCCCGTCGTAGTGCGCGAAACTCAATCGTATGTGCTGCTCGAGCCCGCCGCCGCTGCTGAACCTCGTGCCCAAGTGAAAGACCACGCCACCTGACCTCGCGACGGGCAGGAGCTCCGCCGCCGAGTACCCCGCCGGCAGCTGTGCCCACACGAAGTAGCCGCCCGTGGGTTCGACGAACGTCACGGCTGGCAGCAGCTCGCGTAGCGCGCGGCAGAGCACCGCCGATCGCTGGGCGTACACGCCTCGTAGGCCGTCGAGCACCGTATCGGCCAGTCCAAGATCGAGCATGCTCCGCATGGCGCCCGACACGAACGGACTCAACCCGCCGCCGCTTTGCACGACGCCCGATTGCGTGATGGTGTGCAGAACGGCAGGCGCGCCCTGCATCCACCCGAGCCGCAGCCCGGGAGCGCAAATCTTGGAGAATGAGCCGATCGAGAGTACGCGCGCCGTGTGCACGTAGGCCGCGAGCGGCGGCGGTGGTCGGGTGCCGAAGTCGAGCAGCTGATAGACCTCGTCGGCGACGACGAGCAGGTCGTGCGTCCGACTGACGGCCATGAGCTGCTCGCGTCGAGCCGCCGACATCGTGGTCCCGGACGGATTCTGGAACGACGGAATGGTGTAGAGAAACGCGGGGCGGTGCTGCACCAGTGCATACTGCAGGGCATCGATCCGGATGCCATCCCCGTCGATGGGAATGCCGACCACCTGCAGCCCGTGATCGCGGAAGATGTTGAGCGCCAGAAAGTAGGTCGGCTCTTCCACGAAGATCGTGTCACCCGGGCGCGTGAATCGGGTGCAGACCAGATCGAGCGCCTGCGAGGCGCCGGCCGATACACCAGCTCCGCCGCCGTCACCGGCAGGGCGTATCGCCGGCTCAGGAACTGCGCGAGCGAGCCTCGAAATTCCGCATCGCCCTCGTCCGCGCCGTACTGCAGCAGGCCGGCATCGCCCTGGGCGAGACAATGGTCCGTCGCCGTGCGCCAGGCTACGATCGGCAGCAGCGACAACGACGGCTGTCCTTTGCCGAAGTCGATGACGTCGGTGTGAATCTCCATCGCGTCGATGACCTAGTACCGGAACAGTCGATTGATCTTGAGCACGAGCGCGCGGTTCTTGAGCCCACGCACCGTGGTCGGCGTGGCGTAGCGGTCGTCGCGCACATCGCGTTCATCGGTGTACACGAGAAACAGCTCGCTACCCGGCGCGTATTCCCAGCGAAAGCGCAGGTTCGTGCTGAACGCACGGTCGGCCGAGTTGTACTGCACGAGCCCACTCGCGAACATCAGCGGCGTGAACCCGTAGTCCACGCGTGCGCGGGCGAGCCGTGTGGTGAACGACGACGTGGGACGCTCAATGCGCGTAATCGAGAACGTGGGCTCCAACGCAAGCCGTTGCAGGATGGCAATGCGTGCCGATGAAAACGTGCTGCCCGGGCCGATCGTGATGCTACGGATCGTGCCATCGTAGAACTGTCCGGCCTGCACGCGAATCGTGCCCGACGCCCGACGCTGCGCGCCAAAGCCGTACGACAGCGACACGTCGGAGAATCCGTATCCACCCGGCGCGATGGCCGATGGCGCGCCCGATGGCGTGAAGGGCTGGCGCAGAAATTCGTAGTTGCGCGTGACGTCGAGCCCGACCACATCGCTGTTGGCAAACTCGGTGTCAACGTGTCCGCGCCACACACGCGTCTCCACGATTCCCAAGCCATTTTCGACGTACTCACCCGATGCGGTCCCGGTGAACTTGCGCACGACCGTTTGATTCGCCGGCCGAGGACTGAAGCGCACTTCACCGAACGACCGGTTGATGTCGGAGCGTCGGCGAAAGCCAACTTGTGGATCGAAGTTGCGCCCAACGCCAAGAAACTCGGCTTTCGCACCGAACCGGTCCACGCTGTAGTCCAACCGGCCTTGATAGCTCTGATCGTCACCGGTCACACCGGTGGTCTGACTCTGCGCCCAGTACACACCAGCCGTGAGTGCCTGCGACAGCAGGAACGCGCCATCGAGACCATACACGGTGTTCGATCCGCTGCGCGACGCGGCGACCGACCGGTTGGTGATCATGGCGCCGATCGAACTGCGCTGCAGCACGTCGCGCTTCACACGCACGACCGTGAAGTTGGTCGGGTCGGCCTTGAACGCCGCGTCGCCCGACGTGCCGATGTTCATGAGGCCGATGGCGTACTTGCCCAGCTTTCCGGTGAGTCGGCCGCCCACGTTGATCGGCACCACACCGCCATTGTCGAGGCCAATGCGCCGCGTATAAAACAGCTGTGGTGTATCGGCGCCGCCGCTGCCGCCAAATGCGCCGTTGCCGCCGCGTGCGAAGTCGAAGATACCGCGACCTTCCAAAAAGAATTCGCGCTTCTCGGGAAAAAACAGACTGAATCGCGTGAGGTTCACCTGTTGCTCATCGGCCTCAACCTGCGCGAAATCGGTATTGACGGTGAGATCCGCCGTGAGGTTGGGCGTGACGGCATACTTGATGTCGCCGCCGACTTCGCTGCCCACGCTGTTGTTGATGACCGGCGTGCGCACACGGTCGGTGGTAGTGCGAGCGACCACATACGGTTTGACTTCGATGTTCTTGCCGGCTTCGGGCAGATCGAGACCCACCAACGTACCGCCAGCCGACACGCGATTCAGTGCCTGCGGCCCGGCCAGAATGCGCGGGACGGGCGTGAGATAGTCCCATTCGTTCTTGTGCCGCACGGATCGCCGGATCTGCATGCCCCACACTTGATTCTGGCCCGCCCGATAGCGCAGTGACTTGAACGGAATCGCCATCTCGACCGTCCATCCGCCATCGAAGCGGCCCGTCTTCGACGTCCACACCGGATTCCAGTCGGTGTTCGAGGCACCTTCGTCGATAATGGAGTAGTCGGCGCGCGCGCCGAGTGGATTGGTGTAGAACGCAAACCCACTGCGGCGATCGTAGAACGTGTCGAAGAGCACGCCGATATGTTCGTTGTTGCGCAGTCCACCGGTGTCGCGCCGCAGCTCGTTCACGATCCATTCCGCGGGCGGTGACGCGTCGTAGCAGCGACAGGACAGGTAGATATTGCGATCATCGTAGGTGATCCAGATGTCGCTACGCTCGGTGGCCGGTGCTCCGGCGTCAGGTGCGACCTGAATGAGGCCGCCGAACGGTGCTTCTTTCGTGTATACGGCTTCGTCGAGCACGCCATCGAGCGTGAGTGGCGCGGCGAGCTTGATGGCGCGCACCGTGGCGTGCTGCGCGGAGTCGCGAGTGATCACCGCCGGGGCCACCGGTGCGGGCGGTCCGGTGATGACGGTGGTCTGCTGGGCGAACGCCGGCGCGAGCGGCAGCACCATCACCACGACGGCGATGAGGACGCGTGCCATCCGCGCCGATGCGATCGGACGAGCGTGCGTCACGACATCCTTTGACGAGTTCACGCTCCCTGGACCGGCCCAAACTGTTGATCCAGCCAGCGCGCGGATTCCGACACCCACAGGTTGCGCGGCAGGAAGTGCCCGGCCGATCACAGCCGCACAACGCGCACGGGGTGCCCGCGAGGCATTGGCGATGGCGGTGGTGTCGGACTGAACTCAGCCATGCGCGCCGACAGCATGGCAACCATTTCGAATCGCTCTTCCGCGCTCGTGCTGCTCGTGAGATCGTCGGACGGCTCCTCACCGAGCCGAAACAGGCGCATCGGAACTACGTTGCGGCGAGGGAGTTCTTCGTGCACGCTCATGTGGGGAGTATACCTCGCTCTTGAGCGTTTCGCACCGACGGGTGAGTCACTACCCAGCCCCCGCCAAACTCGCCTGTCGATCGGCCGAGTAGTTTCAAGGGGTCAGAGTCGTTGAACGGCGTTTCAACGACACTGACCCCATGAACTGCCATGA
>NZ_JANPLK010000066.1 GCF_031426495.1 Gemmatimonas sp.
CGGCAACCCCAACAACCCGGATTTGATTGTGGTGGGCGCAGAGGTCACTGATACGCAACCGCCGCTTTCATGGGGTCAGAGTCGTTCAACGAGGTTAAACGACTCTGACCCCTTGAACCCCCTGAACCCCTTGAAAGACTCCCAGATAAGCCAATTACGCCTTTTGCTTATCTCCGCGACCCGTGCCATCCATTTTCTGATCCGTGTTCCGGCTGTTGGCGGACCTTTCGGACCCACGACCACGTTTACCACTCTACCCCTATGCGATTCGACCCCAAGTCCCCGCCGCGATTCGCCTGGGTGCGCGAAGGTGATCATCGCGCCGAGGCCGAGCGGCTCATTGCGCGCAATACGCGCGAGCATGGCGGAGTGTGCACGGGCGAGCCGTCGCTGATGATGCGCACGGCCCCAGGAGGGCGTTTCACCATGCTTTCCGCCACCGGTCTCTGGTGGCTCGAGCACATGGCCGTGCACGACAGCTGGGGCGAGCCCACGCGCGACGACGACGATTTGCTGGCGCAGCTCGTCGACCTGAAGACGGAGCGATAAGGGAACTCAATAAAAGCACTTCATTCAGTCGCAGAACTCGCCGCAGGTTGCACTGAAAGGATTCACATCAATCCCGACCTCGGAGGTCGGTCAAACGGTCGTCGCCGCCACCATGGCGGCCACGGCGGCGCGGGTTCGCACGCCGAGCTTCGTGAAGAGGTGCTCGGTGTGCCGCCGAACCGTGTGCTCGCTGATGCCCATGTCGGCGGCGATGCACTTGGTGCTCTCGCCGCGGGCGATCAGTTCGGCCACGGCACGCTCGCGGAGACTGAGCCGGTCCATCGCCAGCCCCTGCGGCGCGGCGGGCCGAGGGGTGAGGACCACGATCGTGGCTGAACTCACCTCCGGATGCGCACTGACCGCGAGCCTCACGCGGGGCACACCCACTGGCTCCAAGCGACCCCCGACCACGCAGGCGTGGACAGCTGAACTCCCATGGGCCACCGAGCTCAGGTACCGTTCCAGCTCCCGCTGCTCAGTGCGCGACAGCAGTCCCTGCGCCGACTCGGCCCACCACAGCTCCCCCGTCATCGCATTGAACACGCCGTACGGCACCCCGGCGGCGGCGAGCGGGGCGACCATGGTGCACGGGGCCTGGCAGGCGCCCGGTTGATGGAGAGCAGTCGCGGAGGCGCGCATGGGAAGAATGCTCAGGTTGGAACATGTGGAAGCGCCGGACCAGCGCTCTGGTGACCGGCGTACCATATTCCTGCCTCTCAACCTGTTCTCGGACCGCTCTCGGCCGGGGATCGAACACGAGCATTGAGGCGATTTTCTGTCGAACGCGGCACCGGTGAACCACGAATTGCAGCTGCTGGGTGGCCTGCGGCTGGTGCTGAACGGCCAGCCGGTCGCCGGAAAGGCGGCGCATCGACGGCGTCTCGCATTGCTCGTGCTTCTCTCCAGCGCACCCAAGCGTCGTCTGACCCGCGAACGACTGATCGATTTCCTCTGGGAGGACGCCCAGGCGGAGGCCGGCCGGAAGCTCCTCTCCGAGTCGCTGTACCAGCTCCGCAGCGAACTCGGCGATAACGCGCTCCGCTCGGTTGGCGACGAAGTCGAGCTCGATCCGAGTGTGGTGCCGAGCGATCTCGACCGTATCATCGACGCCGACGACCGCCGCGACGACGAGGCGCTGCTGCGCATTCCCGTCGGCGCGTTCCTGGACGGCTGGTATCTGGAGAACGCCCCGGGCTTCTCCATGTGGGTCGACACGCAGCGCGAACGAGTCCGGACGACACTGCTTCGCCTGTATATAGACGCGGCGGTCCGCGCCGAATCGGCCGACCGGCTCTCCCAGTCCATCGCCGCCTGGCGACGGGCGGTCGAGATGGACGGCTGCTCGGCCCAAGCGGTCGCGCGGTTGGCCGCGGCACTCGGCCGGGCCGGCGACCGGGCCGAAGGACTACGTGTGATCGCCGTGCATCGGGCGATGCTCGAGGCCGACCTCGGCATCCACCCCGACCGACAGGTGGTCGACGCGGAACGAGCGCTCCGCGCGGCCGCGGCCACGCCCGTCTCGGGCATCGCCAAACCCGCGGTGGCTCCCTCGGCCGCCACGGTCGCGGCGTCGGAACAGAGTTCGGCGCCGAACAGATCACGTGAGCCGGGTGAGCTCCGCCGGCGAAATGTCCTGCCGTGGGCGACGGGGGTGTTTGCGCTGATCGCCGCGGTGGCGATCGGCGGATGGCAGCAACGCAGGTCCCCGACACCCGCGAGCGGCGACGTGTCTCGCGTGGCCATCATTTCGCCCTCGTTGGCGTTACGCGATACGTCGCTGCGTTTCCTGCAGGAGGCCCTCACGAATGGCGTCACCAATCAGCTGAGCGTGAACGCCTTTGCGGTCGCGAGCACCGGAGAAGTGCGCGCGATGGAGTCGGGGCGAATCTCGCTCGACTCGCTCATCTCCATGCGTCGTATCGGCACGCTGGTCGACCTCGCCTTCGAATCACGCGACGACCGGCTGCGCGTCACCGTCCGAGTGCTCGACGCCGCGACGCGCGATCAAGTGGCGTCGAGTGTGTACGAGCGACCGACCGTCGACGCGCTGCAGCTCGAGGGGGACATCGTGCGGTTCGCGGCCGATGCCCTCGCGCGACGGTTGCGACGCGAGGTGTTGGTGCGTGACGCCGACGAGGCCACGCGCGATCCGTATGTACGCAAGCTGTTGGTCACGGCGGCGCGCTCGCGCGAGGATGCCGAAGGAGTGATCCGCAATGGATACGCCCTCGATCGCGAGTCGGCTGAGCAGCTGTTGGTCTCGGCGGATTCACTGCTGCTGCGCGCCATGGCGCAGGACGGGAAGTGGGCGGCCTTGTGGGTGGAGCGGGCGCGCGTGATGAAGGCGCGTGCGAGTCTTGCCACCGATGCGCGCAGGGCGGCGTTGGCCGACAGTGGCGTGGGCTATGCGACGACGGCGTTGGCGCTCGCACCAGACAATGCACACGCACTCACCGTGCGAGGCATGCTCTATTCCTCGGGGGCGCAGGCCGTCGTCGGCGGCGCCGCCGATACCGTACGACGCGCACAGGCGGATCGTGATTTGCGACGATCGCTGGAGTTGGAGCCGTCGCAGGCCGACGCCTGGCTGGCGTTGTCGAAGGAGCAGCTGTTGCGCGGACAGTCGGCCACGGCTGTCGCCTCGGCGCGACGTGCGGTGGAGTACGACGCGTTCCTCGAAAACGGCCAGGAAGCGTATCTGGTGCTGTTCGGCAGTGCGCTCACGGCGGGTAATCCGAAAGACGCCGGCATGTGGTGCACGCGCGGTCGCGAGAGTTTCCCCGACGACTATCAGTTCCGGCTGTGCGAACTCACCGTCATGCGCGAACTGCCGCGCCAAGATGGAGACGACACGGCGGCGTGGCGGATCGTCGCGACGATGGATTCAATGGCGGCGTTGACGCCTCGCGCCTCACAGATGGCATATGCGAAGGCCTACCGAAACGCCGTTGCCGCGGCGATCTCGGCGCGCGCCGGGGATGTACGTCGCGCCCAAGAAGGGCTGGCGCGAGCACGCGCGCTGGTCGCCAACGATCCCGTGCTGCAAACTGATTTGCTGTTCGATGAAGCGTACGTGCACCTGATGCTGGGCAATCGCGCCAAGGCCGTGCAGCTGCTTCGCGCGATGATCGCCACGCGACCGGGAACGCGACGGATTCTGGCGAGCGCGCCGTTGTTCAGGTCGATTGCGGAGGACGTGATCGGTCCCGCTTCGCCCACTCGCTGAGCGGCTCGAAGCCGCGGCCCGACGTCGCGACGTCGAGGAACGTGGGATAGTCATGGGCGATGGCAATGACATCCGGATCGGCGATGGCCTCACGCAAACTCTGCATGCCGGCATCATCCAGAAATCGCGTGTAGTACGGAATCAGAAACTTCTCGGCGGAGACTTCACCCCAGAAGATCGCGTCATGCTTCTGCGTATCGACGCGAATGTGCTCGCCGGTGGCGGGATCGACCAGCATGAAGACGGGTGGCGACTTCTTGGTGGGCACGCGCTGCGGTGTGCTGATGACGAGCTCGTCGACTGAGTCGGAGCTACCCTCGATCCGTTCTAGGCCGAATCCGGTACCGCCACCGGGTAGTGGGGCGCTCATGCTGAGCCGGTACTCGCCCCCGCGCATGCCGTCGGCCCACTCGGCCACGCGCCGCAGGTCGTCGGCGGTAATGACGTTACGCGGCGGAGAATTCTCGGCTTCGTCAGACATGCAGGCGCTCTCGCGAAAGAGTGAACAGCGTGCCGCACGCCGGTGCGGGATGAACAATTCTGCATTCGATATGCATGAGCGCTGAATAGGACGATATGCCAATGTCCGGCGCGCGTTGGCTTCGCAAGACTCCGTACATTCGTACCGGAGCCATAGATGTCTCAGAGTCAGAAGGCGGCCCTTGCCGGCATCGTGCTGGCCATGGCCGCTGTTGTCGGCAGTTCGAGCCTCGCGTCACTGCAGCAGGGCGCGATCGCGTTCGCCCCAATGAGCTTGGCGGGGTGTCCATCGGTTCCGATGGACCAGCCTCTGTCACGCGCGGAGGGCTCGGGTGGGCTCGACGCGAAGGGCACGTCGACCGCGTGGCACAGTGTGAAGACGCAACCAGCGTTGCAGTACGCGCTCGTGTGGAACGTGCAGTTCCGCAGCTATGAGATCGTGTGGCGCAATCGTGGCGTGCGCGACATGCACTTCCGCTTCGCCGCCGATTCCGTCGGGACCCGCGCCACGCGCGTGCGTGAGCGCGTGCTACCGGCCGGCATCACGGAATCGCTGCCGGGCGAGGGGTTCGTGCCGGCCAAGGGAACGGGTGTGGTGTGTGTCCAGGTTGTGGCCAGCAACGCGTCGTCAAGCTGACCCCTCGACCGGTGTGAGCCTGCGCAGCTTGCGGCGCGCACACGTGCGTCGCAGAATCGCGTATGATCACGACCGCGCGCCTCGCGCTCGACCAGTTCACCTACAGCGACGCGCCGTTCATCGTCGCGCTGCTCACCGACCCCGATTGGCTGCGCTATATCGGCGATCGCGGTGTGCGCACCGTAGACGACGCGCGCGGCTATCTCGAGAACGGACCGATGGCGTCCTACGCGACGAACGGGTTCGGCCTGTACCGCGTGTCGCTGCGGGAGAGCGGCGTACCGATCGGGATGTGTGGACTGCTCAAGCGAGACGCGCTGCCCGTCGTCGATATCGGATTCGCCTTCCTGCCGGCGTATCGCGGGCAGGGGTACGCGTTCGAAGCGGCGGCCGCGATCGTTGCCGACGCCCGTGACAGGCTGGGGCTGACGCGAATCCTGGCGATCGTCACGCCGGAGAATGTCGGCTCGATCCGGGTCCTGCAGAAACTCGGGATGATTCAGGACGGCGAAATCCAGATGCAGGCGGGCGGGGATGCGCTCTGTCTGTTCGTCACCCCGGCCCAATGCGAATAAGGGTTCATGATTAGCTCACGGCGCTATTAAGCCAAAACGCCGTATCCTTTATTAGCGCAATCGTTCGTCAGCGCCCCGGCAGCGGCGGTAAGGCGTCCACGAACTCGATGATCTGCTTGCGGTGCGCGGCTGTGGGCAGCCGACCGATACCGCCACCGATGTTGTCGATCATGTTCTTGGCCTGACTCGTGGCCGGCGTGACCGCCGTGATGGCCGGGTGCGTGAGCGTGAACTTGAGGAAGAACTGCGCCCAGGTGGTGGCGTCGAATTCCTTGGCGAAGGCCGGCAGTTCCTTGCCCGCCGCGCGACGGAACAGGCTGGTGCGTCCGAACGGCGCGTAGGCCAGCACCGCGATCTTCTTCTCAATGGCGAGCGGCAGGATCACGTCTTCTACATCGCGATTGTCGGCGGCGTAGTCCACGCCGATGAAATCGAGCGGCTCGTTGCGCATGACCTCGATGAGCTGCGCGTACTGATTCGGGAACGTGGTCGTGATGCCCACGTAGCGCACGCGGCCGGCCTTCTTGAACTCGCGCACGATAGGCAGCTGCGTGGCCGGGTCGCCCATGTTGTGCACCTGCATGAGATCGATCTTGGGCTGCTTGAAGATCGTAAACGACTTCTCGATCTGCGCGCGCGCGGCCGCGGGATCGGCTTGTGCCCCACCGCGACCGGCCACGTTCACTTTGGCGGCCCAGAACAGCTTGTTGGCGATGCCGAGTTCGTTCACGATGCCGCCGGCCACCACCTCGGAGGCGCCGTAGCTCGGGGCGGTGTCGAACACACGTGCGCCGCGATCGGCCATGGCCTGAAAGACCGCCTTGAGCGCGCTGGCGTCCTCGGCCCGCGCCACGGTGGCGAAGGTGGCCGAGCTCCCGAGTCCGATTACCGGGATCATCTCGCCGGTGCTGGGAATAGCGCGCTGCAGCAGCTGACCCTGCGGGAGGCTGTTGAGGGCGGCGAGCAGGCGAGGCGAGAGGCCGAGCGAGGCGCCGAGTCCGGCGGAGAGGCCGATGAAATCGCGACGATTGATCATGATCGAGTCCAGCGTGCGGGGCGGGAGGGCGAACGGGCGTTCCGGGTAGTAACGTGCTTCGGTGTTCGTCCGCTGGCTATGGACAGGTCCTTCCCCGAACGGGTGTCTCATGTTCCGCCGTCTCGCACCATCCGCTGCTGCCCTGTTGGTGCTCGCGCTGTCTCCCGTCGTGGCGATCGGCGCGCAGTCATCGACCGGAGCAACCACCGCCTTCACTGGCGCGACGCTCATCGACGGCACCGACCGCGCCCCGATCACGAACGCCACGCTGTTGGTGCGCGATGGCCGTGTGGTGGCCGCCGGCGCTTCGGCCCGCGTGACCATTCCGGCCGGGGCCGCACGCGTGTCGCTGGCGGGCAAGGTGATCATGCCCGGCATCATCAACAGTCACGGTCACGCCAGCAGTGCCGGCGATTTGGCGACGTATGCCGCGTATGGCGTGACCACGCTCTATTCGCTCGGCGGTGAACCGGCCGACGTGTTCGCCGCGCGCGAGTCGCAGCGTACTGCGCAGCGCAGTGGTGCGCCGCTGTCGCCGTTGGTGGCCCGCGTGTTCGTGGCCGGCCCCGTGCTTACGCCGACCACGCCCGACGAAGCGCGCGCGCAGGTAGCCGGCGTGGCGGCGCAGCAGGTGGACGTCGCCAAGATCCGCGTTGATGACAACCTCGGCCTCGGCCCCAAGATGACGCCCGAGGTATATCGCGCGGTGATCAATGAGGCGCACGCGCGCAAACTGCGCCTGGCCGCGCACATGTACTACTTCGCCGACGCGGTCGACCTGCTAAACTCCGGCGCCGACTTCATGGCGCACAGTGTGCGCGACGTGGAGGTGAACGACGCCTTCGCCGCGTCACTCCGCGCGAAGAATGTGTGCTATACGCCAACGCTCATGCGCGAGGTGAGCACGTTCGTGTACGAAAGCACGCCGGCGTTCTTTACCGACTCACTGTTTCTGGCGCACGCGAACAAGGCGTGGATGGCCACCTTGCAGCAGCCGGAGCGGATGGAAGCCACGCGCACAAATGCGGCCGCGCAGCAGTACAAGAAGCAGTTGCCGGTGGCTATGCGGAATCTCAAACGACTCTCCGACGCCGGCGTGCGCATCGCCATGGGCACCGACACAGGGCCAATGGGTCGCTTTCAGGGCTACTTCGAACTGATGGAGCTCGAGATGATGGTCGAGGCGGGAATGACGCCGCGGGCGGTGCTGGCCGCGGCCACGCGTGATGCCGCACGCTGCATGCAGATCGACCGTGAGTTCGGCACGCTGGAACCCGGGAAGTGGGCGGACTTCGTGGTGCTCACCGCGAGTCCGCTCGAGAACATATCGAATGTGCGCAAGCAGCACTCGGTGTGGATCGGCGGCAAGCGCGTAGGCGGCTAGGCGAGGGGGCCCGCATTCAAGAGGCGTTCAAGGGGTCAGCGTTGAAGGGGTGGGGTGGGGTTTGATGTTGGGGTAAACGACGAAGGGCCCCCGGGAGGCGCGGTTACGCCCCCCGGTAGGCCG
>NZ_JANPLK010000067.1 GCF_031426495.1 Gemmatimonas sp.
GGGAGCCCCCGGAGAGCGCATTGCCTCCCTCCCGGTCAATTCCTTCATCCATCCTGCGGGTCGCCCCATACACACCTCTTAGTTGAAGGTGTTGCGACGACCGATTGAATCCGCCTTGCGATCCGCGGTCCGAGTGGACCACCAGATCGCCATCGAGGAGACGGTCGTGCAAGGCCTGCTCCAGCGCGTCGAGTACGAGATCCGTGCGCATCGTCGTGTGCGCGCGCCAGCCAACAATGCGACGCGAGAACACGTCGATCACGAACGCGACGTACACAAAGCTGCGCCACGTCGCGACGTACGTGAAGTCCGCGACCCACAGTTGATTGGGACGCTCGGCGTGGAATTGCCGCTGCACCAGATCCTGCGCGAGCTCCGCCGAGGTGTCGGCGATCGTCGTGCGATGGCGCTGGCCCCGCACGACGCCACGCAGGCCCTCGGCGGCCATGTGTCAATGATCGTCTGATTCTCCCCAGGTAGCGATCGTCTCAAATTCCCCACCCGGTGGATCTCACGCCTCGGAGTGAGGGGTGAGAGTGGATTTCATGAGCCCCGCTTTGCGCTTCTCGCGGAGCCGGTAGGAGTCGCCTTTGATGTTGACCGTCGTGGCGTGATGCAGCAGGCGATCGAGGATGGCGCTGGCGATCACCGCGTCGCCGAAGACTTCGCCCCACGCCCCAAGACTCTGATTGCTCGTGAGCAGGATGGCGCCGCGTTCGTAGCGTCGACTGACGAGCTGGAAAAAGAGATTCGCGCCCTGCCGATCGATGGGGATGTAGCCGATTTCGTCGATGATCAAGAGCTTGGGCTGCGTGAGGATCTTGAGACGCTCTTCGAGACGATTCTCGTAGAGAGCTTTGCCGAGCGTGGTAATCAGCGCGGCCGCGGTCGTAAACATCACGCGGAGCCCTAAGCGACACGCTTCGAGGCCGAGGGCGACGCTCAAGTGCGTCTTACCGACACCCGTTGGACCGAGCAAAAGCGCGTTGGCGCCGTTCGCGACGAAGCGCATCGTGGCGAGCTCTTTGATCACTTTCGGATCAATCGATGGCTGCGCTTTCCAGTCGAAGCCGTCGAGGGTTTTGTGAAAAGGAAAGCGCGCCATCTGCACGCGCATCGCTTGATGCTTTTCTATCTTTGCCGCGACTTCGGTCTCGAGCACCGACTGCAGAAACGCGCTGTAGCTCAGCTCCTGCTGCGCGGCCTGCTCGAGCAGCGTCGGCAGCGTCTGTGCGACGCGCGTGAGACGCAGGTGCTGGCAGTGGGTGCCGAGCACTTCGAGCTCCGCCATCGGCGAGATCGGATCGCGACTCATGCGGCCACCTCGGTGCTCGACGACGCGGCGAAGCGCTCGTACACGCTTAGATCGCGTATGGCGACGTCGCCGCTCGTGACGTACCGCGGATCGTACTGCGGGGGCATCGCCGCGAGCGGCGTGCGGTCGACGCGCAGGAGGCCGGCATAGTGCGCGGGCACCATCACGACCTGCTGACGCCCTTGGCGCGCATGCGTGGCCACCAGAGTGTCCTGCTGCCAGATCGTAAAGTCGGTCGCGTGCTCGCGTACCGTCACCGTCGTGCCCGCGAGATGCGCCGGCACGCTATAACGCGAGCCGTCGATACTCACGAGCGCGTCATTCGCCACGACGCGTTCACGCACGTGCGCAAACGCATACGGCGGACGTCCGTCGAGCGCGGTCAGCGCTTCGCGTGCGAAGCGATCGGCGGGCCGCTCATGCGTCGTGCCGTGCACGCGCTGATCGGCGACGGTCGTGGCCCACTCCACCAGCCACGCGTTGAGATGCGCCCACGAGTGAAAGCGCTTGCCGGCGAGCGCATTGCGCGCCACGTACTTCACGCCCGACTCCACCTTGCCTTTCGTCTGCGGCCGATACGGTGCGCACGCCCACGGCCGAAAGCCGTAGTAGCCGGCGAAGTCTGCGTAGGTCGGATGCCACGTGATGTTGCCGCGCGTATGCGCGAGTACCATCGCGCGCGCATTGTCGACGACTATGCGGTCCGTGACGCCGCCGAA
This sequence comes from Gemmatimonas sp., assembly GCF_031426495.1. Taxonomy (NCBI): domain Bacteria; kingdom Pseudomonadati; phylum Gemmatimonadota; class Gemmatimonadia; order Gemmatimonadales; family Gemmatimonadaceae; genus Gemmatimonas; species Gemmatimonas sp. The sequence continues at coordinate 2,035 of NZ_JANPLK010000067.1, forward strand.
ATGCTGGAAGGCGAGTTCATGCCCACCGAGCCACTAGCGCAGCCGCTGGCGCGCAAACGCGACCGCGAAGAGGCGGCGCGAAAAGCCGAGGGTCATGACGAAGATCTGCGCCGCCACCTGGACATCGGCGATCCACACGCGGACTTGGCCGAGGTCGACCTGCGCTTGCTCGCCTGGCCCCGTCTCGAAGCGCACCGTCGCCATCGGTGTCGCGGTGGCCCGCAGCGGCGCGATCGCGCGGCGCACGATGATCACCGACCCCGTGAAGCCTTGCTCGCACAGCTCACGGTGCAGCACGGTGGCATTGAAGTCGACCTCCGGTGCGCGCTGCGCGATCCATGCCCGATGCGGGTCCAGCAGCGACACCGCCGGGCGAGCCGCTCGCTCGACATACGCGCCGCGCCGGCCCCATGCCCGGACCGTCTTGCGGTCGAGACCGTACGCCCGCGCGATGGAGGACACGCCCTCGCCGCGGGCCAAGGCTTGGACGACCTGCTCCACCACCGTCTCCGTCACCATCGTCTCCACTCCGGGCCAAGGCTGCCCGAAAGATGCCGCCGAAGACTCGGTCGTCCTGCCGTCCCACGCCCCAGGTCCTGCTGTCATCGCCCAGCTCCCGCAGAAGGGGTGGGGAATACCACACGATCGCTACCTGGGGAATTTCACGCGATCGATGACAGCCATGAGCCGAGCGACCGTGCATCGTGCCACGGTCTGCCCGTCGCGCAACAATTGCTGCCACACTTTACGCACGCCATACACGCCGCGGTTGCGCTCCCACACGCGCTGGACCTGCTCGCGCAGGTCGTCGTCGCGCTGCGCTCGCGCGCAACGCTGCGTCGGATCTGCTTGGCGTGCACGATACGTGTAGTAGCCGGACGGTGCGATCGCCAAGACGCGGCAGATCGGCTCGACACCGTACAGCGCGCGCTCCTCGTCAATGAACGCGTACATCAGCGTGTGAGGCGGTCGAGCTCCGCCGCCGCGAAAAACGCACTCGCCTTGCGGAGGATGTCATTCGCTCGCTTCAGCTCACGATTTTCGCGCTCGAGTGCGGCCAGGCGATCCGCGTCACCGCTCGTCGGACCGGACCGCTCACCGGCGTCCTGCTCCGCCTCCACCGCCGCAGCGTCTCCTTCGTGCAGCCCAACTTCGGTGCAATCGCCGAAATGGCCGCCCACTGGAACGGATGGTGCGGCAACTGCTCGCGGACCAATCGGACGGCCCGCTCACGGACCTCAGGACTGAATCGATGCGCTCGGGATTTCGCCATAGCTCCAAGTTCTCACAAAGTGGAGCCTCCTGTAATCCCGGGGCGGTTCAATCGGTCACCTTCCCCGCGATGCGCGCGGGATTGCCGACCACAATCACGTTGGGTGGGAAACTGCCAGAACAGACTGAGCCGAAGCTGACGACGGAGTTTTCGCCAATAGTTGTGCCGGGAAGCACACCTGCTGCGGCAGCAACCCATACATTGCGACCGAGACGCACGGGGGCACACCGGACGGGAGCGTCGGGGGAGTGGCGGTTAACGGCGGTGCTATGAAAGTCGCTATCCATGATTCTGCAGTCGGCCACAATGCAGTCCTGACCAATCTCGATAACATCAACGCATCCCATACGCACGCCCGCAAGGCGCGTGTTGTCGCCAACTGTTATTAACGCATCAACGCTGTGAGTCCACGGCGTGACGTGCTGCCACACCGTAACGTTCTTGCCAAATTCCACGCGCCCAGGGCCTTTGATTGATAGGCTGCCAAATACTCGAAACCCGGGGCCGGCCGTGAAGCGCCGACCGAGCACGCGGTACAAAAGCTTGTAATAGTGTCCCTTGGTCGTCGCTAAAATGAACAATAAGCCGCTCTTAGGTGACCTAAGGCCGCGACGGAGAAGCGAAGCTGGAGACGTAGAACTAGCTGACATTTGGAACACTTTGAGAAGGAAGTGCCGAAATGTCGCTCACTCTGAGCGCGAGGTGCAGAAATTCGAGTGTGCGCCCAGAGGCGGCATCCTCGACGCGTGCGCGGCCGATCTCATGAAAGTCAGCGCGATCGTAAAACTTGCGAGCGCGACAATTATCCGTGGATACGTCGAGTACGAGTCGCACGGCACCTGACGAGCGTGCCTGGCTAATAGCAGCCGCAAGGAGGATTTGCCCGACTTTCGGGATGCCACAGTGCGCCAGCACGGCGATTCGGCTAAGGTACGAGTCGGTTGATTGCAGACGCACGCCCACTGAAGCGGCGAGTTGCAGTCGACGGACGAGTTGGGGCTCCGATGCCGCAAGCTTGGACCGAGCGATCCACATTGCTCCCTTCAGACGCACTGTCTTTAACTCTGCAGCGGTAAGTACCGCGAGGAGGCCGATCAATTTTCCGGCGGTATCGCACGCGACCGTTGAGAAGCGAGGCTGGAACTCAGCAACCTGAGCATCAATCAGTCCAGAATAGAATCTTTCTTGGACTTCCGCGTCGTCGAAAACGAAAGCGTCGTGCGCAGCTGACGCGAGTCGTGCGAGACGCGCCAACATTTCCACGTCGTCAGCCGACGCCATGCGAAGCGCAATAGGGTTGATTACCGGTACCGTCACTCTAACGTGCCCTGCTCCAACCAGAGAGCGAGTTCGCGACGATCGATTTTGCCGTTTGCATTGACTGGGAAGTCCTCGATCATGATGAACCGCTCGGGCACCATGTAGTCAGGGAGCTCCGTACGTGCTGCCGAGCGTAGGGCATCCACGTTAACGCCGCGGCCCGACACGAACGCCACAACCCGCTGCGCCGACCCGTCTACAATCGGCCATCCTAACGCCGCTGCTTGTCCCACTCCTTCCCCCTTGAGCAGCACGGCCTCGATCTCACCTAATTCTACTCGGAAGCCGAGCAGCTTAATCTGGTTGTCCGTGCGACCGATGAACGCGTAATTTCCAGTGGGAAGACGCTCCACTCGGTCGCCAGTGCGGTAAAACAGCTTCTCAACAGTGTCCGCGACAGGCAACGTAACGAAACGCTCGCGTGTACGCTCCTCATCGGACCAATAACCTGGCGTAGTCTGCGGGCCGCACACGAGCAATTCTCCTCTCTGGCCCTCGCCAACAGGCTCGAGGGCGTCGTCAACAAGCAGCGCGGCTAGCCCAGGGAATGGGCGGCCGATTGGCACAATTCCTTGCACGGATTCTTGAGGCGAAACATCAGCGCGCCAATGGTAGCTGAAGCAAGCGATCGTCAGTTCCGTGGGGCCATACAGATTCTCCACGCGCGAGTTGCCCGCAGCGGTCTGCCATGCGTCCGCGAGCGCCGCGGGAAGCGGCTCACCGCAGAAAAGACTTAGTCGCAATGAGGGCATCGAACCTACCTTAAGCATCCCCTTCTTGAACGCGAGGGCCGCGGCTGAGGGGACGGAAAACCATGACGTCAATTCTCGGAAGTTGACGAACCGCACCGGCGCGAGCGTATCAATGGGCCGTGGGACGTGCAATGAAGCGCCCGCGCCCCACGTAGCGAATAAGTCATGAACCGAGAGGTCGAATGTCTGATCAAAGAGCTGGGAGCAGCGGTCATTCGGACCGAGGTCGTAGCGCGCGGCGACGACATCCAGATAGTGAACTACATTACTGTGACAAACGCCGACGCCCTTCGGCTCTCCAGTTGTGCCAGAGGTGAAGAGCAGGTAAGCAATGTCGTCCGGCACCATCGGGGGCAACTCGTGAAGAGGCGGCGCAGTGCGTAGGTCGTCTTCTCCGCTGGCGTTATGGTCTAGCGTTCGTGCGATCTCGAACGCTGCACCATCAGGCACTATCAAGAGTAGCGGTTTTTCCACGCCGGCAAGCACGTCATGTAACTGCGGGGCCGAGCCGGCATCAACAATTATCGCGTCAAGTCGTGAACGGCGTATCATCGCGGCTGTCCGCGCTACGGTAAAGCGTCGGTTCAGCGGAACGAAGGCGGCGCCGGCGTACATCGCAGCGAGCGTACCTGTGTAAGCTTCTATGCTACGGCTCGCGAATATGCCCACGCGTGAAGCGGCGAACCCCAATCGATCAACAATCAACCCAGCGATGCGACGGGCTCGTGTATCAAGCTCCGCATAGGTGAAATTTTCACCATCTACCGTGAGCGCCAACCGTTCGGGGTACCGTGCTACACTTGACAGGAAGCCGGTGCGCAGAGAGCGGGAGTCCTCAGCGTCCAGCGGACCGCGCATCATCGAGCCTCAGGCGCTGGCCTGTGGGATCGAATAAAATTTCGGATTGCGCAAAGATCCGTGAGTTCAACAACATCGTCGTCAGAGATAGTAACATTAAACTCTGACTCTAATGCAATCATTAGAGTGACGTGGTTCAGGGAGTCCCACTCCGGCGTCTTTCCGAATCCGAGATCGTCATTGACGGCGGACACGTCGAGTCGGAGAGCGTTAGCAACCACTGTGTTCAACTCGAGCGACACGATCACTCCACCGGAGTAGGGATAGGAAGGGATGTCGGGCAAACGGACATCGCAAAAGCCTTTTGTGCCGCCTTGGGCAGCACACGAAATCGTTTGGGCCGCCACATACAACAGAATAACGTCGGATTGAGAGTTCTTCGAGGGAAAACTGGCATGCGCGAGATCCCCCGTCAACCGGCGCACTCGATGTGACGTGGTCTGCCCCCCGAATCCTTATCCAGCGGGACTCACAAAATGGCGGTACGATAGACGCTGGCCATGAGCCCCGGACGGGGGCGGAGGACAGCGGATACGGACCAGCAAGTACAGCCCGGAACAAATCGCGCAGGCGCTGCGGCAGGCGGAGAGAGGGACGCCCATAGTGGACATCTGCCGTAAGCTCTAGGTGACGGAGCAGACGTTTTTTCGATGGCGAAAGAAGTTCGGCGAGCTCGGGACGCCGGAGATCCGCGAGCTGCGCCAGCTCCGGGAGGAGAACCGGAAGCTTAAGCAGCTGTTCGCCGACTTGAGCCTCGACAAAACGATGCTGCAGGACTCGCCCCGAAAAAATGGTAGACCCAGCGCAGCGGCGGACGTGGGTGCGCTGGGTGCAGGAGGCGTATGCGGTCTCGGAACGGACCGCGTGTGCGGCTGGTGGCGTCGCGCGCTCCAGCGTGCGCTACGCGAGCGTGGCGGCACCGCAGGAACCGCTGAGGCAGCGCCTGCGGGTGACGTGACCCCAAACACTGATCCAACCATTCTGTCAGTCGGAGGGTTGGTAGTGTAGCACCATTTTCTGCTGGTGTCTGTTGGCAAACTCACTGGGGGTACATCCCGTGAGGCCGCTGTGCGGCCGAACGGAGTTGTAGTCCAGTCGAAATGCTTCAATGGTACGCTGGGCATCCGCCAGGCTGACGAACCAACTTTCGTTGAGGCATTCGTCCCGAAGCCTGCCGTTGAAGCTCTCGATGAAGCAGTTCTGCACTGGCTTGCCTGGCTCGATGAATTGCAACGTCACCCCATGCTGATGCGCCCAGCGGGCGAGTGCTTCGCCCCGAAACTCCGGGCCGTTGTCGCACACGATGACCTCGGGATAGCCGCGCACCCGCGCGACCTGCTCCAGCTCGCGCACGACTCGTTCGCCCGGCAACGAACGGTCGACCGCGATGACCGGGCAGTCGCGACTGAAATCGTCCACGATGAACAGCGCACGAATCTTCCGTCCATCGGCCAAGGCGTCGCTGACAAAGTCCATGCTCCAGCGGATGTTCACGGTGATGGGCATGCTTCGCGGCACGCGCTCGACGGCGACCCGTTTCCGCGCACGACGCCGCACCGACAAGCCGGCCTCGCGGTACACGCGCTGCACGCGCTTCCTATTCACCGTCATGCCCTCGCGACGCAGCAGCCGGTACAAGCGGCGATAGCCCCAGCGGGGTCGCAGGAGGGCCAGGGTGTGCAGCCGCTCGCGCAGCACCGTGTCGCTGGCACGTCGCGCGGCGTAGCGCTGCGTCGAACGGGAGAAGCCGGTAAAGCGGAAGGCTTGTCGCTCGGAAATCCCGGCGGCTTTCATGGCGCTGGTGACGGCCGTCCGCCGCTGCTCGGGCGTCACCACTTTTTTCCCAGCAGGTCTTTCACGACCTGCAGATTGAGCGCTTGATCCGCCACCAACCGCTTCAGCTGCCGATTCTCCTCCTCGAGCGCCTTCAGTCGCTTGGCCTCGGTCGCCTGCATGCCGCCGTACTTCTTCTTCCAGCGATAGAGCGTTTGCTCCGTCACCCCGTGCCTGCGGACGAGGTCAACCATCTTCGCTCCCGCATCCCACTCGTGCAGCACCGCGATGATGTGCTCGTCCGTGAACCGGCTCTTCCGCATCCGTCCTCCTGGTGAGGACTGACATAATACTTGGATCAGCTTTCGGGGGTCACGTCACAACATGGATGTCGCGTAATACTTGCAGAACAGAATGCAAGATGTCAGCGTCCCTTTGCTAACCACCCGACAGCATTCCTCAACAAGTACATGAATCCAGAGAGCTCCGCCTCAAATTCTATTGTGTGAACATTGTCCCCGTCAAGAAATCGCGGAAGTGCCTGCAAATTTGACCCTGGAAATGCGAGTCCGGGCCGCGTCGTAGTAGAGCCAAGAATCCCCAACGTTTCGAGTGCAATTTCACTTTCCCTACTGGTCCTGCCTGACGGATAGCAGAAATGACGAAAGCTGGTTGCCTCCGCTCCGAGAATCGTCGACAAAGCAACGGCGTTCATGTCAATTTCTCGCTGCACGGATGCAGAGCTCATGTCATGCAGAGAGTGTGAATGTGTGTGGAGTTGTACATCGACCACGCCGCGCCGATAGATTTCACTGATTTCACCAGAAGTCATGTAGCCAAATGCGCGCGACTCAACCAGTATTTCCACGTCTATACCTAGAGCGGCGCCGAACGTCCTCGTTGCATCTTCACGCCGCGCGAGGGGAAACGTTGCATTCGTCGCCTCCGCCAGGAGTTCTTGATCCTCCGCTCTTAGAAGTGGCCTGCCGGCACCGATGTGGAGGTAGTTCGCCATAACGTGCCAGATTGGCCCGCCTGCGAGCAAGTGTGCTGTATCGCAGTAAACAGTAGCCGGCATCACTCGCGCCTCTAGAGCCGGAACCATGTGCGCCGCGGTGCTGTACCATCCGTCGTCAATGGTTATAACGGTCGCACAGTCAGGAAGGGGACTGTTGTACCTAAGCGCCATCGTTGCTTCGTGTAACGACACTACTGGATACGACAATCTCTTGATGTGGTCCAACCGACTTGCAAAGGTTTTTGGTTGGATGAACATGCTATCGCCGGAGAATGTCGGCGCGCCCATCCACGCCCCGTGGTAACAAAGAAAACGAACACCGTGTCGAGTCCGCCTTCGCGCTGACTCAAATAATCCCGCGGCCTTTGCGGCTTGTAGAAAGGTCAGCTTTGCTTCACGTCTCATTGAGGACTCGCTTGCTACGTGAAACCTCTGCCCATCGAAGGAGGGCATCGCGCCGCCAAACTAGCATGTAGCTCGTTGGTTTATAACTACCACTTTCAAACGCCTCGCGTCGAGTGGCCGAGGTACTAGTCGCGAGGCCTGCGTCCTTTTCGCTTGACCCGCAGCGAAGGAAGAAGGCTCCCCCTTGTTCAGGTATCTCGCGGAGATAAGCCAGCCTCGGGCTGATCGGCAATACGTCTGGATCGTAGAACCAGCTCGCGCCGAGCATTCCGAGACATTTGGCATCCGCGCTTAAGAGGTCCGCTACGAGCAAGTAACACTGGTCCCAACCTTCCTTTGTAAAGCCATCCAACATTGGCGTATGAGTGTGAATTTCGTAATAGGGCTTCACCTTCATATCTCCGAGGACATTCCGGCCTAGCGTAAGCGCCTGCCGCAGATCTCCTTTGAAAAACAGTCGACGGGGAATGCCAGCGGTGCGCTCCACTACCTGAGCAACGCACGGCCAAGCCTCACCGATGCACATCGCCAAGTCCTTTTGAAAAGCATCATTTTGGAAACTGATATCACTCGCCTGTGCTGTTCTTAGATTGCCCAAAATCCTCTTTCCCTGCCGTGTCATCTGCAGAATGATTGATGTTGGGATCCTCTCATCTGCGTAACGTTTGCCGAGTTGCGCAAGCAGTTGCGCTGCAACGATTGGAGCTAAGGACGGCATCTCTGACTCAAAGCGAAACGCCTGCTCCGGAATTTGGTGGTACTTTGCTCCGACCATGTTTCGCTTAATCAAGTCGGCCAATTCGTTAGCTGCCGCACCCGCTTGAGGCGGCATGCTCGCCAGAAGCTGGTCGGCCACACTCTGCGCATCGCGGCAGAGTTCGTCCATCGTCAGTCGCGCTTCTTGTATGTTCATGAGCCCAGTCCTTGAGATGGTCCCTAACCGTGAAGGCGAAGCTTCGCGGAATCAACGATTAACCAGCTTGAATTGCCGAATTTGCACAAAGGTTCCAGAGCGCGGAACATTAGTGAACACCTTCGGACCGGAACTTGACCAACCTCTTGGCGACAACAAATCGCCAAACTTTTGGCAGAGAAGCCTCCGCTTGACAAGTTAGCACGGCAACATTCTGCAGGCGATCGAGGGGAGCTAATTCAACATCACTCCACGCACAGCTTGACCGCCATCCCCGCCATCAGCACCGCGAACGTCCGCCATGATCACCACGGCATCAACGTGACCACGGCATCAACGTGCATGGCGATCTGGGCGCCGAAGAATGCGCCGGCGGTCATGCCGATTGCGATGAGCAGGCCGTCCTTGATCTGCAGGTGGCCGGTACGGTAGTACGTCGACGCTCCGAGGGCAGCGCTCAGAGGCAGTACGAAAGCTGCGAGTGACGCGACGCCGGCCCGTTGCGACGGCAGCTTGGCCAGGTGAATCGGCGGCGGCACCATGAGGATGCCGCCGCCGATGCCGGAGATATCGGAGAGCACGCTGGCACCGACTCCGATGACGATCAGCAGGGGGATCATCAGGACAAGAATAGCGCCATTTTTTCACGGATGCTTTCCAACTTGTCTGTAGTGCGTTTGAAGCGCCTGCTCGATACGCCCGGTCCGCTGGGCTAGCAGGGCGCGTCGGCCAGCGATTAGCGTGCCGAAGCGGCCACGTTCTTGTCCGCGAAGGCCGAAGTCATCGGCAACAGCCTCGCCAGCGTAGGCAGCAACTGTGGCCCGACTATTCTGATGGCCGGTCATATCGACGAGATCGGTGTCATCGTCACCTGCGTCGACGAGAACGGCTACCTACTTCGACCTAATCGGCGGCTGGAATCCGCAGGTACTCGCCGCGCAGCGCATGCGTTTCATCAGACGCAACGCTGACGTGATCGGCGCGTAGCCGAATCACCTGGTCAAGCCGGCAGAGCGCGAGGACGCGTCGAAGATCACTGACCTGCAGGTCGACATTTGTGAAGAACAAAACCGAGGCGATGGCGTATCTCGAAATCAGCGAAGCTGGCGTGATCGACGCACGCGTCATAGAGATGCTGAACATCCGCAAAGTGTCACACGCCATCGATGACCGTATCGGTGCGTTCGTGGTGCTCGAGTTGCTGTGCAGGTACGCCGCCAAGCCAAGTGCAGCGCAGCCGAGGGCGCATCAACGCCCGCTCGAGTGGTCGCCGTCGCGCTTAATCGCGTAGGGCGCGAGCAATGGCCCCGCCACCGGCCAGGTCATCGAGGGTTCGCTGCGCCGGCTACCGCATCCCGAGCAGAGCTGTCGCGCCTGTCTCGGCCTGGTTGCGCTGCTCAGCCGCGACGACGCTTTCGGCCTCAAAGCGACGTGCGCGTGCGCCGTCGCGGCCGGCACCGTCGCCTCTCGCTCCGTCAATTCGATGCTCGACGCGAACCTCGGGACCGTCCCGCTCGAATCGTCGGCGATCACGACGCGCCCGCCGCGTCGCACGGGCATATCCGCGGGCCTCGCTACTACGACACGACCCTCACGGATCTGTTCGTCGATGATCACCCCTCGCCCTCTCCAAACCGGACTCGCTATGCTGATCGAACAAACGCTCGCGTCGCAGCGGGGGGGGAGTCTCCCTCTGCGGGCGCCCCGTCTTTTCGAATGAACGGTCAAAAAACGTAGGCCATAGTCGGATGCCGTGGGCTCAGCGCACCGTGGATCGGTTTCGCCCGAAATGGGTGATCGGCTTGGAGCGAAACGGGCGGGCGCCATCTAGCGAAATCGGCGCTTGCCGAGTCATGGTCCGCAAAGAGTCCCCCGCGCCCTTAAAATGAGAATCTTCTACGGTAGCTTCTCTCACACAGCAGCTCGTAAATGTTGACGAGGTCGGATAAACTGAACTTTCGTGCGGCTTCGTTCGAAAGGCCGCGTGAGGTTGTTTTTTGGGTCAGACGGAAGAACGTTCTTGTTAAAGAATGTCCAGCGAGGGTTCGGTCGCCGGAGGAGAAATGTAGTTTCTTGCGGAGACGTGAAGTTGGGACAGTGCAACTCCTTACGAGAGCTCGCGATAACCTCCCCTTGTGATTTCGGACCCACTTTTCCTGCAGAAAGTCACTCAGTTTGTGGTTGGCGTCACGCCACGGGATTGCTTGGTTGCCACCTGCCGTGGCATTCGTCAACCCTTCGGTTCAGGTCGGTTCAGGATTCCGCTATCGGAGCCCTGCCCTGTGGGCCGAAATACGGCATAGGCGACGAAAGTCGGCGACGCAAAGCTACGAGGCTACGGCGAAAACCCTCAGGGGGACGCCGTGCCGGTCGAGCCGCCAAAACGCTCTGGAGGGTAGGTGGGACGAAATTGGAGTGCCGACAGGATGATCCTTGCCATAAGTGCAGGTTTGCTGATCAGTGGCTGCGCTGACCAAACGGCGATCACTGCACCAGAAAAATCGCAAGCGATTGCCGTTGACGTCGCATCGGCAACGATGCGTGAAGCAACGACGATGTCAATCGGGCAACAAACGACGCTATGGGTATCGCCCGCCGCGAGAACGAAATCGCGCTCGACGACCCAACCGGTCTGGCGGTCGTCGAATGCGACCGTGGCGTCCGTCGCGGCCCAGCAAAATGGCGGGCAGTACGCCGTAGTGACAGGAGTCGCCAATGGTGCGGCTTATGTCACCGCGCGCACGGCAGCGGGCACCGATTCTTTTTACGTGTTTGTGGGCACGGGGCCCGCAGCACTTCGGTTTAATTCGGCAGGCTTTGGCTTGGCCGTGGGAGACACGGCTCGCACGGTCGTGCAGAATGCCGCTGGCTCCGTCTCCTTTACCTCGCTGAATCCTTCGATCGCTGCTGTAAGCGCCACTGGTCTTATTACGGCGCTCACGGCGGGCCAGACCAGGATTCGCGTCGTTGACGCGCTTGGGGCGATCGGGGAACTTCCGGTAACGGTTACCGCAACCGTCGCACCGCCACCGCCAGTCGGCGGCACGCGCATCGCGGCGCTGCTCACGCGCACATCCGCCGGTTCCGGCACTGTTCTAGTTTCCAGCGGGATTCCGCTGATCCCCGGTGCTTTGCGAGACACCGATCTCGGTTCGGTTCGCGTGTTCGTGGCCGGAACAGAGCAGCGGATTTTCGTCTCCTCGCTGCGCGGGCGCCATCCGGATGGATCGCTCGCCACAATCCTGGTGCAGTTCCCGTACACGCTCTCGGCCGGAACGAACGTCGCGGCCGAAATCGTGCTCGGATCGACACGCACGCTGGCTGATTTGCCGGCACAGACGGACAATCCATCGCTTCCGAGCGGGCTGATTCTGCCGTCGGATCCGGACTACCTCGTGCGGACAAATCTGGTTGGGCCAACGCTTACTGTGGCCGCGACCACTTCGATTTCGACGTTCGCGGCGAAGTTCGACGTCGATTTCAAGACGTACGCCGATCAGCATTGGGCGCAGTCTGGCGATGTATGGGAGCAGAACTACTACGATCGCGCTCAGGTCTATTATGCGCATTGGGTGCGAACCGGAAATCCCGAGTACTGGGTGAGAGGCACGCGGCAGATGCTCGCCTATCGCACCAACTATCTCGAGGCCAACAATTATGGGACGTCACCGCATTGGTCGCAGATGGATGGCATCGCCATTCACTACCAATTGACCGGCGATGAGAAATCGCGCTTTGCGGTGGGCCGTGTATCCGAAGGACTGCGCTACTTCCGTGACAACGCCCGAATTGTGGGCCACCCGGACATCGAGTCCCGTATTCTGGCTCGTACGCTGATGGCGCAGCTGTGGGGCTGGCGATTGCAGGCACGTGGCAATGAAGCGACCGCGACATCTGCTGAAATCTCGACACTTGTGTCGACCATCCTGGGCCTGCAGGCGGATGACGGTGCGTGGCGATACCCTGCAATTTGCTCACCCAACAGTGGATCGCTGACGTACATGGACGGCATGCTCAACGAAGCACTGATTCAGGCATTCACGCATCACAGCGCAAACGCGGCGATTCTGCTCAAGGTCAGAAAGTCCACCGATTACATGTGGAGCCGGTGGAAAGTGGCGACACAGGCCGTCGAATACGCGCCAGGTTGCCCACCGAGTTCGACTGATCCCAATTCGTATGCCGAGCTTAATAACCTAGTGGTGAACAGCTTTGCATGGGTTTACGCGCAGACAGGCGAAGCGGCGTTCAAGCAGAAGGCTGACTCGGTGTTTAACGGTGGTGTTCGGGGTCAGTTCCTTCCCGGTTCAAAACAGTTCAATCAGCAGTACACCACCGGTTACCGCTACTTCTTCTGGCGCTCGGCACGTTAGTTCGACAGATCGGATGTAGCTAGCGGTTGGTTGATCGATCGCCATCAGGATCCGATGCGGTGTCTCAAAGCAAGCTCGACCTTCGCTGTGGCGAAGGTCGAGCTTGTGAGTAAGCACCCGCTTGGCCAACGCGCGAGCTCCGGCGCGCGATATATTCTCTCTCGGTGTGCTTACGACCTAGCCAGGTGATGCCGGGTCAATGCCTTATTCCCAGTCAGTCAAAAGATGGCACAGCTCAACAATCAGCTACCCTTAGCGCAGGTCAGTCTCGCCAGTGTCCGACCTCAACCCGTGACCGACCTTGTTCGCGTGGGTCGAGCGATCGACGGTGGTTACGTCATGCCGGGCCGGGCCGTCGTAACGTGTACCCATCTGGTGGGGATGGGTATCAGTGACGACTGGAGCTTTGAGGAGGACGTGCTTCGCCGCAATCCGTCGATTCGGCTCCTCGCCATCGACGGATCAGTTTCCGCCACCCGATTCGGCATCGTCGCCGTCAAGACACTTTTGGACGGGCTGACACAGCTCGTGAGTGGGAACGTCGCCGGAGCGCGGCGCGCGCTGCTGGAATCCAAGTGGTCCGCGGCAACAGCGGTCAACTTTTATCGCTTTTTTTCCTCGAATGACCGGCGGTTCGTAAAGAAGATGGTTTCGGCAGAACCGTCGCCCAACGGCATTACGTGGCGTGGCGCGCTCGCGCGTCTGAGCGCCGACAGTGGCCAACCCCGATCCATTCTCGTGAAGGTGGATATCGAAGGTGGGGAATATTCCGTGCTCCCCGAGATACTCGGTTCCGCCAAAGAAATCGTCGCGATCATCGTGGAATTCCATGATTGCGGAAAACGCTGGAAGGACTTCGAGACAGCGATCGCGCAGGTGACCGGGATGTTTACCGTCGTGCACGTGCACGGCAACAACTACATGCCGTTGATCCCCGGCACGCAGGTGCCGGAAGTTCTCGAGATCACCTTCCTTCGCAGCGACCTGCTGACGGCAGAGGACTTCCTGGCTGCACCGTTTCTTCAGTATCCAGTGGCCGCTCTCGATATGCCGAACGATGCGAGCAAGAAGGACTATCCCCTGACATTCGAGTGAGCGTGAACGACGTGGACCCGGATCGACCGATCACATACCGATCCGGAGCTTTGCCAAATGCCGCGAAGATCCGGGTTCTCTTTGTGGAGATGGCTTTAGGTTTCGGAGGTTCTGCCAAGAGCTTGTTGGAACTCGTGGCGGCCATGACGGACGTCGAAGCGTTTGTGCTGTCCTCTTTTGCAATCGAGGCAAGCAGTATTCGGGCAATCCGTGTTGCGCCGGCGGAGTATTCTGGGCCAGCATCGCGTGCGATGGGATACCTGAGGGATCTTCAGTTCCAGATAATGTGGATCGCTGCCGTCATTCGCGCGGCGAGAGCGCACAAGGTGGACATCGTTCATGTGAACAATGGCCTCAGTCTGAACGTGGCCGCGATGATTGCCGCACGAGTCCTACGTATTCCGCTGGTGGTCCATCAGCGTGGGTGGGAGGCTCCCTCAAAAAAGCTAGAGCTCGCCAAGCGACTGTTGGGTAAGGCACCTGTTATCGCGATCTCAAAGGCCGTTCGCGATCACCTGCTGACACTTCAGTTGAACGCAGACCGCGTACGCCAGATTTACGATGTCGTGTTGGCGCCGACGAGGCCGACGCAGGAACGCATACCAACTGGTGTGCTTCATGTCGGCATGCACGGCATGCTCACCGAATGGAAAGGGCATCGCCTCTTGATACAGGCCGCCGCCACGCTGAATCAGCTCTCCCCCGGAGCGTTCCGCTTCAGCATCGCAGGTGGAACGGTACCTGGTCAGGAGTCGTACGTGGAAAGCCTCATCAGCGCCATTAGAGAACTGGGTCTCTCAGGGATCGTAGAACTCGTTGGCCACACGGACAACGTCTACGAATTCCTGAACGGAATCGACATCAGCGTGCACGCGTCAATCAGCCCGGAACCGCTTGGTCGCGTCATCGTCGAGGCGCAACTCGCTGGCGTCTGTGTTGTCGCGGCCAATGCGGGCGGTGCCGCCGAACTGGTTTCGGACTCCTGTGGCATTCTCTTAGACCCCACGAGTGTTGATTCACTCGTGCAGGCGATTCAGTCGGCGGCCAGTTCTTCGCAACATCGCGGCGACGTGGCGGCGAGAGGGAGAGACCGTGCACACGATCTTTTCAACACCACTCGCCTCGCGAGCGCGGTACGTGATGTGTATCAGACGCAGACGGGCAGGTGAAGCGCGCCGCCCCTGGCATCTCCCGAACGGGCGTTGCTCGCACGCATGCGAAGCCAGCGCGGGTTTACTCGCGGTCGAGTAGTTTCCCTTCTGCGGCGGACTCCGCAGTGCGTTTCGGTGTCCCTATGCCTCTGGCGAATCTTCTGGGAGTGTCTCGTTCATGACGACCGTGATGTTCATGCACTGGGGCGGCAGTTCGTTACGGGGATCCGAACGATGCCTGATTGAAAGTGCGAAGTCACTCAGCAAGGCGGGATACTCCGTGGTGCTGATGCGAAACGACCCGTGCCTCGACGACGAAGTGATTCCTTGGGTGCGGGAGATCGTGCCCTTTGAATTTCCCGAGTTCATGCTGGATGGACGGTATGTATCCCTTCCGGTCGTAGCGTATGCGCGCGCCTGGCGCTCGCTTTCGAGCTCCATAAGGCGTTTCAAGCCTGCGGCGATATATGTGAATGGTGGGCGACCATGCCAGCTGACGGTGCCGCTGGGGCGCCTGCATGGCATTCCGGTGTTGTGCCATCTTCACCACCCCGCCAACCGACGCTATCTGTACAGCTGGCTTTTCCCGTGGGCCACCGCCGCGGTGTTTACCTCGGAGTACACGAAGTCCGTCAGCAAGGCGCAGGTGGGCGTCAGCGGCGCCGTGGTGTACGCCGGCGTGGATACGACGCGCTTTCAGCCGGCTGCCGTCAGGGACCCGTCACTTCGGGAGAGTCTTGGCATTGCCAGCGATGCGATTGTCATTGGTCAAGTCGGCGCGCTCGTTCCACACAAACGTCCGCTCCTGCTGCTCGACGCTTTTGCGCGCGTGGCTGCCGATCACAGGCAGGCGCACCTGGTGCTCGTCGGAGGCGGAGTGATGGAGGCTGCGCTCCGATCGGAGGTAGATGCGCGAGGACTCAACGAGCGAGTCACCATTACGGGTTACGTAGAGGACACGCTGCCCTTCTTTCAGCACGTGTTCGATATTCACGCGCTTGCGTCGGTTGAAGAAGGCCTCGGGATCTCGGTCATCGAAGGTGCCGCATGCTGCCTCCCCTCCGTTGTCACCGATTGCACCGGGCTGCGTGAAGTCGTAGAACCAGGCGTTACGGCACTGCTCTTCAAGCCGGACCACGTCGATGGACTGGAAGCGCATCTGCGTCGACTCATGTCCGACGCAACCTTTCGTACTGCGCTCGGTCACGCCGGACGACAGCGGGTTGAGCGGCTGTTCTCCATCGACGCGTATCGGCAGGGAATCGAACGGGCCGTCTCGTCGTTGATAGGGGAGAGAACGACTGAAACGCTTGCGGCCCGCTAGTGAGGTAAAGTCGCGAGACCCTGCCGCCCTTTCCTCACCGTTTGATAAGGCCTCGAAGCCACAACACGTCCGCTCGAGCGAAAATCAACAAGAAGGCTGCGTACACGGTGGCGCCAAGGGCGGACAGGAAGATGAGGCGTGGCAGATGAGAAAGCGCCAACATACCGGGCAGACGCTGCGCCCCGCTCACGACCAGCGCCATCAGCAGTACACCTAACACCGGCTCCCGGAAGCATGAAATCCAGGACGAGAGTCGCAGTCCCGTGGTCCGGTTGAAGAGCAGGAGAAGTCGTGCGATGAGAATGGGCCGCGGTACGAGCCAGGCCAATGCAAGTCCGGTTGCGCCGAGATAGCGCCCGAATACAAAGAATGAGACCGGCAGAATCAGGAGCGAGATGACTCCATTCATCGCGGATGCTTTGGAATGTCCAAGAGTTATCGCCGCGTCGTCCAATGCCGAATGCAGCGGCTGCATCGCGAAAAAGAGGCAGAGAATTCTCAGCGATAGCACGAATGGATGCCACTTCGGTCCGAGAATGCCGAGAACGAGATCATCCGCCACCAATGCGATTCCGGCAAAGGCGGGAAAAATCAGGAGTGACGTAATCCGTGCAAGTCGCAAGACCGCTTGCCCGATTCGCGCTGTGTTTGCGCGCAAGTTTCCGAGCAGCGTGCCAGAGGCGAATGCGATGATGCCCGCAATCTTCTCGATGGGCGAGCGCGCAAGAGACATCATAAACGTGTAGCCGCCAAGGGCGGCAGCACCCACAACGGCACCGCCGACCCACGCATCAGAGCTTTCCGCCGCGAAATTCGTGATTGAGGCTACGAGAAGGCGTTTCGCATTGCTCAGGGGTTCGCTCAACCCACGCGTGGAAGGCCAGGCTGGCCGCATACCGGCCGCGTGCAAGATGAACATCGCGTGACATGCATGCCCCGCGAGATATCCTGCCACGAGTGACCAGTATCCAAAGCCATTGATCGCACACAGCAACGACGCGCCTGCGTCACACAGCACGCGCGCGGTGTCGGCGACGGCCAGCTCCCGAAATCGTACGCCGCGTCGCATTCGTGCGATCGGCAGGAGCGTGAGTCCTTCGAGCATGAAGGACGATGTCAGCGCCAGCAGCACCCACCGTAGTCCGGGAGTTTTGTAGACGTGTTCAATCGGCACCGCAAACGCGGCGATCGTCCCTCCCACCACCAGAAAAAGCAGCAGCGACCATCCATGCAGCCGTGCGTATCGCCTGTCACTGAGCAGAGGGCCGAGCAGCACGGTGTTCGACACGCCCGCCTCAGCGACGATCCTGCCGAACCGCGTGAAGACGGCCACCACGGCGAGGTAGCCGTAGTCGGCGGGCGAAAGCAATCGCGCCAGAACAATGGTGACGGGCCACGTGACGAGTAGCGATGCCCAACGAGACGCAACGATCCAGAACGTGCCATTGAGCACACGTCGTTCGACCTCCGCAGAATCGTGCTCGTCGCGCCTGATCAGCCCTCCCTGCACTCCCGCCGGACTATCGCTCACGATACTGGGGCAATACCGAGCGAGATGCGCCTGCTGCGCTGAAACCACTTCGTGGCTGAACGTTTCGGAATGCGAGCTGCGCCCGCGCGGTTCCGCTTGCTGAGGGAGCCCGGGACGCGCTTGCCCGGAGCAACTGCTCCGTCATCGCCGCAATGCCAATCATCCCCCAGAGGATGTAGCTGTATCCGTGAGAGAGGAATACGATCGCGGTGCCGTATGCCGCCAGCGCCGCCAGCAGCTCGGGCCGATGCACCTTCTTCTTCCAGTGCCAGAGCGTGGCCGCATTGCGCGCACCGCGCCAGAGCAGTGCCAGCAGCAGCATGCCACCCACCATTCCGAGCTCGGCAAACACCTGCACGTAGGTATTATGGGCCGTGTGCCACGCGCCCCGCGTGCCTTGCTCGCGGAAATCCTCACCAACCTGCACTTCGAAGGTGCCGGCGCCGATCCCGACGACGGGGTTCTTCAGTGCGAACACCACGCCGCGCTTCCAGAGGTATACACGCCCCGAATTGCTCGTGGTGTTGTAGTCGTCTTCCAGAGCGAATAATGACGCCGCGCGTTCGCGCGTCACGGGCGGAACGAGCGGCCAACTCAGCGGGCCGATGATCACGATCGCCACCAGGATCATCATGAACTTGCGGGGCCGGTAGGCGAGGGTGAAAACCAGCAGCCCCACCGCGAGCCCGATCAATGCGCCGCGCGAGCCGGTTTTCATCATGACCGTCAGAAGCACCACAGCGGACAGCGCGGACACCAACCTCGCAACGGTCGTCCCACGCGTACTCGCACCAACCGCGAACAGGAACATGGTCGCGAACAGCGCACCGAGGTCATTGGGGTCGTAGCTGCCGCGTGATGTCATACGACTGCCCTCGACCACGTCTCCTTGAAGTGCGAGTGCAATACCGAACAGCGCCGCAATCCACGCGGCAAGCCGTATCACGCGGTCGAAATCCGTCAGCCGGGGCGTGGTGAGACCGAGCAGCGCAACGAGAATCAACGCCCACGGCACCGTCATCATCGTTTCGACCGACTGCCCTCTCCAGATTGAGAACGGTACGGACAGCCCGATACAGACGGAATATGCAACGGCCAGTCTCAACGTCACGTTTGACCACACGGACTGCCACGCCGCACGTCCCGACTTCGACAGGTGCATGAACAGCAGCAGCAGCGAGAGGGTTAACACCGGCTTCAAGCGCTGAAGCGGGCCCAGAAACTCCGATGCCCGGATCATGATGAACGCGAGCGCGAGCACCGAGGCGATCCACGACGCAGTCCAGTAGCCCGCGTACGGTGACCGCGGGCGATGGGCTCCGGCCCGTGACGCCTGTGGGTACGGCGCGACTGCGGCGGCTGCGCCGTTCACCGGCTGACACTCACGGCAAAGTCAATCTCTGGGGGAGGAACGAGGCGTCGACGAGGCGCGTCCTTCCCCGTGCTGCGATACCAGGTGACCGTCTGCCGCAGGGCATCTCGCAAGGAGACTTCCGGGGAGAATCCCGAATCGAGCGCTTTGCGAGCACTGAACTGAGTCTGGTCCACGGCCATCTTCCGAATGCGCGCTCTGGTGACCGGCAGTGTTTTCCCGGTCAACGAAGCGATCACCTCGATGGGCCTTGCCAGCAGCAACGCCAGCTGCAAGGGCAGTCGCACAGGTGGAATCCGGCGCCCGAGCGCATCTGCGAGTTCTCGAGCAATGTCGCTGCTCGTGAGGTCCGGAGTCTCCACCCAATTGAATTCCTCTACGCCGGAGCCATGCCTGGCCCAGGCATACAGCGTGAAGGAAACCAGGTTGTGCACGTACGACAGACTCTTGATGTTCTTCGATTCGCCAACCTGCAGGTAGAGACCGGCGTCAATCTGGCGGATCAGCGAGAACATGTTGGCGAAATTCTCAGGGCCGAACGTTACCGTCGGTCTGATGATGAGCGCGTCTATCGTGCCGTTCGCGGCAGCGCTGCGCAACAACTTCTCGGCCGCCAGCTTGCTCGCGCCATACGCGCCGCTGGGCTGCGGTTCATGCGTTTCGGTGCGGGAAACGTCCGCTTCACCGTATACCGCGGCCGACGAGAAGAAGCAGATCCGGCGGAGCTGCCGGGCAGCCATCACCTCGATCAGCAGCGACGTCGACCCTTCGTTCACTCCAAAATAGGTATCGCGCGAGATGCCGCTGTCGTGGTGCGCGGCAGCCAGGTGCAGCACCGACGAGCAACCTTCGATCGCCGCGTCGATTGCGAGTGAATTCCGAACGTCCCCGCGTACGAACCGCTCGGGCTGCAGCGAAGCGCTCGGCGCATGCAGGTCGAGAATAACGTACCGCTGTCCCATCCGCTGCAATTGTGCACAGAGATGCGTCCCAATGAAGCCGGACCCACCGGTGACGAGAATGCAGTCGGCAGAAGAGAAACCGCGATCTTCGGACTTACCCTCGCTCACGAGGCCTTCTCAGAAGGGCTGGAGGGCATCGCTTTCCGAACCTCCGCTACGAGCTCCGGCACCAACGTCTTACTGAGCTCGTCGGCCTTGGCAATCGACTGTTTCAGGTCCGCATCGCTACGACCGGTAATCGGGACCACGATCCGAACCAGAGCCTCTTCGGTGCGCCCGTAGAGAGCCGCATCACGCATCAAGTTCCACTTTACCACGTACTCACTGGACTCCACGCGGCCGCGACCCTGATACCAATAGTACACCAGCGCGCGAACACCCTTGTTGGCAAGAAGTACCCGATTCACGGTGGCATCAGGTGACGCCGCCCCTAATGGAAGGCGGGCAGTCTCCATGATCTCCCAGCCTGCGCCGGGTAGGCAGTTCTTGGGTGAATGAATTGACTTTCCCTGAACCTGTCGATCGTAGTAGCCAACGTACACGCTGAATGCAGCAGCAGAATCCGGACCAAAGGAGCGCATAACGTAGTCAGTCATTCCAGCGACTTTGCGCTCCTCTTCAGGTACGACAAGGTCAGTTGAAGGCAAGCCGAAGTACGCCTTGGAGATCTTGGTCATTGGCGTCCGAGGCTCGACTGCATGCTGTTCGCGCATACCGGAGATCAGGAGGACGCCGGCGCCGAGAACGACAACAGGAAAAAGATTGAGGAAACGCATCAGACGGTACTCTGATAGCGGCGAAGCACCTTGGCCTCTACCGAACCAAGCAGCCACGCCACGCCGGCCGTTATCACGAACGCCGCGCCAAACATCATCATGCCTTCGCTGGTGTGCATAAAGCCCTCCCCCATTTCCGGGCTCACGAACAAGACTAAGAATCCGGTCAGGAAGATACGAAAGCCGTTGATTGCGATCGCGATCGGAATCGCGACGAGAATCAGCAGCAACCGCGTTGGCCATTTCTGCAGGAACATCGCACCGAGCAAGACTCCGAGGCTGAGCAATGCTGTGAGCGAACGAAGCCCGCTGCACGCTTCGGCAACAAACAGTTCCTGACCCGGAATACGAATCACGTTGCCATTCATCATCACCGGGATATCGCGCCACTTGAGCAACCCCGCGCCGATCTTCGACGCCATGAACTGCAGCGGCAACGCCACCGTGTTCAGAATCACTTCCGGGATCGGAATCGACAGCGCCGTGAGCGTGAACGGCAGCCACCAATGCAGCAGCTGCCTGAACCCGGCGTACCACACCGTAAGCCCCGCCAGCGCCATCAGCATCGAGCCGCGCATCACGAACAGTTCGGCCGCGAGATCGGCCGCATAGCGGAACAGCACCGCGAAGATCAGAATCGCCGCACCAAGTACACGCTGCGGCTTCGAGCCTTCCACGATGCCGCTCTTCCAGGCGAAGTACAGCGATAGCGGCGCCAGCAGCAGGCCGTGGCCCGAGTTGGGGTCGTTCCACCACGCGTCGAACATCAGCGTGGCCGGCTTCGCAAAGAGCAGCACGAACATCACCGCCGTGAGCGCATACGATGCGAGCTCCACGGGGGCGCGTTCCTTCATCGACGCGAGCACGTCGCGAGGCATGAAGGCTGGGGATGACGGGGCTGGAATAGTCACGGTCGATTCAAGATGAGAGGCAATTCAGGGACGCGCGGGAGGCACCGACTGTCACACGCGCGGCACGCCCACTGATCGCCGAGCCTTTGACGAGTTACCCCGCCACCAGCGTCGACGTCCACCGGGCACCATCGGCCACCCGCCCCGCCCGCTCAGCGTACTCGTCGAGCTGGTCGGGCAACAGCTTCCCTACCCCGAAGTATGTCGATTCGGGCCGCCAGAAGTACCACCCGCTCACGCTCGCCCCAGGCATCATGGCGAAGCTCTCGGTCAGCACAATGCCGGTCCGCTCTTCGGCCTCCGCTACTGCGAAGAGCGTGCCCTTCTCGCGGTGATCCGGGCAGGCCGGATACCCTGGCGCCGGTCGGATGCCTTGGTACTTCTCATGGATGAGACCGGCGTTGTCGAGCGCTTCGTTCGGGGCGTATCCCCAAAACTCCCGCCGCACCCGCTCGTGCAACCGTTCGGCAAAGGCCTCGGCCAGTCGATCAGCCAGCGCCTTGGCCAGGATCGAGCTGTAGTCGTCGTGATCGGCCTCGAACTCCGCCACCAAGCTCTCCAGCCCGTGTCCCGTGGTCACGGCGAACGCTCCCATATAGTCGGGTACGCCGCTTTCCTTCGGCGCCACGAAATCGGAGAGGCAGTAGTTCGGTCGGCCGTCACCCTTCTTGTCGAGCTGCTGGCGAAGCATGTGTAGCGTGGCCACAACAGTACCGCAGTCTTCGCCGCTGTAGAGCTCGATATCGTCACCGACCGCGTTGGCCGGCCAGAATCCGAAGCTCGCCCGCGCCTCCAAGCGCTTTTCGCGTACGATCCGGTCCAGCATAGACCGCGCATCGGCGTATAGCGACCGCGCCGTTTCGCCCACGATGGGATCGGTGAGAATCGCGGGATAGTGCCCGGCCAGCTCCCACGTCTGGAAGAAGGGCGTCCAGTCGATGTACGGCACCAGATCTTCGAGCGGGTACTCCAACAGCGTGCGCGGCCCCGTGAACGTGGGCACCGGCACCGGCACCGTGAGATCGATCTTCGCCCGGTTGGCCCGCGCAGCCGCAATGCTCACCAAGCGTTCAGCCCCGCCACGCGCGGCACGGGCCACGCGCAGCTCCTCGTATTCCTTGCGCACGCCCGCGGCGTAGTCGGCCTTTCGCTCGTCACTCAGCAACGCGCTGGTCACACCCACCGCGCGAGACGCATCGAGCACGTGCACCACGGGCCCTGAATACGACGGCTCGATTTTGAGCGCCGTATGCGCCTTGCTGGTGGTCGCACCACCGATCAACAGCGGCAGCGTGAAGCCCTGACGTTCCATCTCGCTGGCCACAAACGTCATCTCTTCCAGCGACGGCGTAATAAGTCCCGACAAGCCGATCACGTCGGCATTCACTTCGCGCGCCTTGTCGAGAATAGCGGCGCATGATTGCATCACGCCCATGTCGACCACTTCGTAGCCGTTACACTGCAGCACCACGCCCACGATGTTCTTGCCGATGTCGTGCACGTCGCCCTTCACCGTGGCCATGAGCACGCGACCAGCGGGTTTGCTGTCCACGGTTTTCAGTGCTTCGATAAACGGGATGAGATGCGCCACGGCCTTCTTCATCACGCGCGCGCTCTTCACCACCTGAGGCAGGAACAGCTTGCCGGCGCCGAAGAGATCGCCGACCACGTTCATCCCGCGCATGAGCGGGCCTTCGATCACTTCGATGGGATGCGACGAGGCAAGGCGCGCTTCCTCTGTGTCTTCCACCACGAACGCATCAATGCCGCGCACCAACGCATGTGCGATGCGCTCCTCGATGGGAAGCGAGCGCCATGCGAGATCTTCCGTTTGCTTGGCGCGTCCCTTGGCCTGATCGGCCACTTCCAGCAGGCGCTCGGTGGAATCCGCTCGGCGCGCGAGCACCACATCTTCTACGCGCTCGCGGAGATCGAGTGGAATGTCCTCGTACGGAATGAGCTGACCGGCGTTCACGATGCCCATGTCCATGCCGGCGCGGATGGCATGATACAGGAACACCGCGTGCATCGCTTCGCGCAGCGGATTGTTGCCGCGGAACGAGAACGACATGTTGCTCACGCCACCGGAGATATTGGCGAACGGTAACGTGCGCTTGATTTCGCTCGTGGCCTCGAAGTAATCGATCGCGTAGCGCGCGTGCTCTTCGATGCCGGTGCCGATGGCGAAGATGTTCGGATCGAAGATGATGTCCTGTGGCGGGAAGCCCACCTGCTCGGTGAGAATCTTGTAGGCCCGCGTACAGATCTCGACCTTCCGCGCGGCGGTGTCGGCCTGCCCCTGCTCGTCGAACGCCATCACGATCACGGCTGCGCCGTATCGGCGTACCAAGCGCGCCTGTCGTACGAACTCCGCCTCGCCTTCCTTCATCGAGATGGAGTTTACGATGCCCTTGCCCTGCAGGCACTTGAGGCCGGCCTCGATCACGCTCCACTAGCTGGAATCCACCATGTCCGGCACACGCGAGATATCGGGTTCCGACGCTACCAAGTTGAGGAAGGTGACCATCGCCTTTTCGGCGTCGAGCAGCCCCTCGTCCATGTTGATGTCGATGATCTGTGCACCGCTGTCCACCTGCTGGCGCGCTACGACCAGCGCATCGCTGTAGTTCCCTTCGAGAACGAGCTTGGCGAACTTGGCCGAGCCGGTCACGTTGGTGCGCTCGCCCACGTTCACGAAGTTCGTGTCGGGGCCGACGTTCATTGGCTCGAGCCCCGACAGGCGCAGCAGCGGCGCCACGTCGGGGATCTTGCGCGGGGGCACTCCCTCAACGGCCTGGGCAATGGCGGCGATATGCGCCGGCGTGGTGCCACAGCAGCCGCCCACGATGTTCAGCAGTCCACTGCGGGCCCACTCGCCGATCTGCTCGGCCATGATCTCCGGCGACTCATCGTAGCCGCCGAAGGCATTGGGAAGGCCGGCATTGGGGTGAGCACTGACGTGCGTGTCGGCGATGCGCGAGAGTTCCGACACGTAGGCGCGGAGCTGGGCGGCGCCGAGTGCGCAGTTCAGGCCGATGGAGATGGGCTTGATGTGGGACATGGAGGTCCAGAAGGCCTCCGTGGTCTGTCCCGACAGGGTGCGGCCGCTGGCGTCGGTGATGGTGCCGGAAATCATGACCGGCACCCGCATGCCTGACTGTTCGAAGTACGACTCGATCGCGAACAGCGCCGCCTTGGCGTTCAGCGTATCGAAGATCGTCTCGACCATCAGGATGTCGGCGCCACCATCGAGCAGCCCCTTGGCGGCCTCGGTGTAGGCGGCCACGAGCTGGTCGAAGGTGACATTGCGGGCGCCCGGGTTCTCGACCTCGGGGGAGAGCGAGGCGGTGCGGTTCGTGGGCCCAAGCACACCGGCCACGAAGCGTGGCCTGGCCGGGTTGGCGGCCTCGAACTCGTCGGCCAGGCCGCGGGCCATCCCGGCGGCGGCCACGTTGATCTCGTACGCCAGCGACTCCATGCAGTAATCGGCCATGGAGATGGTGTTGGCATTGAAGGTGTTCGTCTCGAGGATATCGGCCCCGGCCTCGAGGTACTGCCGCTGGATAGCGCCGACGATCTGCGGTTGCGTGAGGGCCAGAAGATCGTTGTTGCCCTTGAGATCGCTCGGCCAGTCGGCGAATCGCGTGCCCCGGTAGTCGGCTTCGGTGAGCCGATAGGTCTGGAGCATGGTCCCCATGGCGCCGTCGAGCAGCAGGATGCGTCGGGCGAGGAGACCGGGGAGCAGCGCGAGACGGGAGGCGCGATTGAGTACGCCGGATGCTGGCTTTGACATATCTTGAATTTATCTATGAAGAGCGCCACAGAGCACCCGACAAACACGCCTGACACCGCGAATGGTGCCACGGACCCGCGCCCTCGCGCCGAACTCCTGGCCCGGCTGCTCGATCCCGAGCAGGTCATCATGTTCGACGGGGCAATGGGCACGATGCTGTACGCACGTGGCGTGTTCATCAACCAGTGCTACGACGAGCTCGTGCTGCGTAGCCCCGATCTCGTGCGTGAGATCCACGCGGCGTATGTGAAAGCGGGCGCCGAGGTACTGGAAACGAACACGTTCGGTGCCAACCGCGCCAAGCTCACGCAGTATGGGCTCGAGGGGCAGGTCACCGCCATCAACACGAGGGCCGCCCAGCTCGCGCGCGAAGCGGCGGGCGAGCACCGCCTCGTGTCAGGAGCGGTGGGACCGCTCGGCGTACGCTTGGAGCCCTACGGCCCCACCAGCAAGGACGAGGCGCGCGGTCTGTTCCGCGAGCAGATGTTCGCGCTGAAAGCCGGTGGTGCCGACTGTTTCCTGCTGGAAACGTTCACCGATCTGGAGGAGCTGGAGCAGGCCATTCTGGCGGCCCGTGAGGTCGATGCCGGCATGCCGGTGATCGCGCAGGCCACGGTTGGCCCCGATTTGCGGACGTCGTTCGGTGCAAGCCCGGAAGACATTGCGCGCGTGCTCGATCGCTGGGGCGTAGATGTGATCGGTCTGAACTGCTCGGTGGGGCCTCAAACGATTCTGGAAGCGATCGAGCGCATGGCCACCGTGACCACGCGCAAGTTGTCGGCGCAGCCGAACGCCGGAATGCCGCGCGATGTGGGCGGCCGCTCGATGTACATGGCGAGCCCGGAGTACATGGCCACGTACGCTCGCCACCTGATTCAGGCGGGCGCCAAGATCGTGGGTGGTTGCTGCGGCACTACGCCCGATCACATCAAGGCAATGGTGGAGGGTGTGCGACCGCTGGCGCCTCGCACGCGGGCAATCGTGCAACACGATGAGACGGGTGCCGTTCGCGACGAACTGGTGGGACGCACGCCGGTGCCACTGGCGCAGCGCTCGCGGTTCGGCGCCAAGATCGCCAACGGCCAGTTCGTCACGTCTGTGGAGATCGTGCCGCCGCGTGGTGTCGACACGGTGAAGCTGGAGCTCGATGCGGCGGCGTTGCACAAGGCTGGAGTCGATGCCATCAACGTGCCCGATGGACCACGGGCGCAGAGCCGCATGGGTGCGATCGCCACGAGTCTCATCATCGAGCGACACGGCATCGAAGCGGTCACGCACTACTGCTGTCGCGATCGCAATCTGCTGGGCATGCTCAGCGACCTGCTCGGCGCGTCGGCGCTCGGGCTGCGCAACATGCTGCTGATCACCGGCGATCCGCCGAAGATGGGCCCATATCCGGATGCCACGGCGGTGTTCGACATCGACGCGATCGGCCTCACGAACCTGGTGAGCAAGCTGAATCGCGGGCTCGACCCGGGAAACAACCCCATCGGCGAGCCCACGCGCTTCGTGGTGGGCGTGGGCGTGAATCCGGCGGCCATCGACCCGGCGCATGAACTGAAGCGTTTTCACTGGAAGGTCGAGGCCGGCGCCGAGTATGCGATCACGCAGCCGGTATTCGATCCAGCGCAGCTGGAGCATTTCCTGACCAGTATCGATGATGTGCGCATTCCGGTGGTCGCGGGAATCTGGCCGCTGGTGTCAGCGCGGAATGCGGAGTTTCTGGCGAACGAAGTACCTGGGGTGACGGTGCCGAAGGAAGTGCTTGACCGTATGCGAAGGGCGAACGACAAGAGCAAAGAGCACGCGCTGGCGGAAGGCATCGCGATCGCGCGGGAGTCGTTGGAGCGCGTGCGCGGATCGGTACAGGGTGTGCAGGTCAGTGCGCCGTTCGGACGTATCGAGCTTGCCCTTGAAGTGTTCGGATAGCGGATCGGCCGTCCTCTCTTAATCCCAGCGAACTATGTGTGGTATTAGCGGCACGATCCGTTTTCGCGGCACCGTGGATCGCCATCTCATTGAGCGCCAGCGTGACACGATGGTGCACCGCGGGCCGGATTCGAGTGGCCTCTGGTGTTCGGCTGATGAGCGCGTGGGCTTCGGCCACCGTCGCCTGGCGATCATCGACCTGTCGCCGGGCGGCCATCAGCCGATGATCGACAGCGAGACGGGCACGGTCATCACCTTCAACGGTGAGATCTACAACTATGTCGAGCTCCGTGATCGACTACGCGCGAAGGGCCATCTGTTCCGTACGCACTCGGATACAGAAGTCATTCTCGCGGCGTACCGGGAATGGGGCATCGACTGCGTCCCCCACCTCGGCGGAATGTTCGCGTTCGCCCTGTACGACGAATCCAAGCAGCGCGTGTTGCTGGCGCGCGACCGCGCGGGCGAGAAGCCGCTCTTCTATCGCGTGAACGATGAGCAGTTCACGTTTGCCAGCGAAGCCAAGGCGCTGCTGGCGGACCCGAGCTGCCCGCGTCGCCTGCGCGCGCAATCTCTCAACGAATATCTCGCATACGGATACGTGTCGGGCGAAAACACGATGTTCGCCGATATCCGTCGCGTAGCACCGGCTGGGCGGGTTGTCATCAACCTCGCAACCGGCGCGATCGCACACGACAGCTACTGGACTCTGCCACGTACGGCGTCGGCAGCATCGTCGGCGGATCCGGAGGCGCTCGTTGAGGAACTTCACGAGCTGCTTAAGGCGTCGGTGCGTCGCCAGCTGATGGCCGACGTCCCCATCGGCGTGTTGCTCAGTGGCGGCGTTGACTCGAGCATCGTCACCGCTATCGCCGCCGAGGTCAGTGGAAGCCGCATTCGTACGTTCACCGCACGTTTTCCGGGGCACAGCGGCTTCGACGAAGGCCCGTATGCGCGGATGGTGGCCGATCATCTGGGCACGGAGCACATCGAGCTTGAGGCGAAGGCGGCGGATGCCTCGCTGCTTCAGTCGCTGGTCGCGCAGTTCGATGATCCGATTTCAGACTCGTCGATGATTCCGACGTTCCTGGTGTCACAGGAAATCCGGAAACATGCGACCGTCGCGATCGGTGGAGACGGCGGTGATGAGCTGTTCGGGGGATATCACAAGTACCCGGTTCAAGTGCAGGCCGAGCGGCTGCGGGCAGTTCTTCCTCGTGGGGTCCGGCGATTCGCAGCGTACGCAGCCGAGAGCATTCTTCCTGTCGGCACTCCCGGTCGCGGCTTTGCCAAGTCTCTCGCCGGTACGGCAGGCGACGGACTCGCGAACTCTGGGCGAATATTCCGTGCGGATGAGCGCGCGCGCTTGACGGATGCGCTGCGACCGCTCGACCAACAGCTGCTTCTAGCACCCGAGATGCTGCGTTCGCGCGCATTCGAGGACCGTAAGACCGCACTCCAACGCGCGACCGCACTCGACTTCAGCACCTATATGGTCGACGATGTGCTGGTGAAAGTGGATCGCTCGAGCATGCTGTCTTCGCTCGAAGTGCGGGCACCACTTCTCGATATCGACGTGATCGAGTTCGCGTTCTCGCGCGTGCCGGATTCACTGAAGGCCGACCGCAGCAATAGAAAGCTGATCTTGCGTCGACTTGGAGAGCAGCTCCTGCCAAAGCGACTTGACCTTACTCGCAAGCAGGGATTCTCCGTGCCCATGGACTCGTGGATGAAGCACGAGTGGCGCGACCAACTCGATGGCGCGCAAGCGCAGACGCATGGCCTGATCTCTCCGGCGGCATTCAAGACGTACCGCGGTCGTCTCGACGCTGGCCTGCCAATTGGCGAGCGTTTGTATTCGCTGCTGTTCATTCAGCTGTGGAGCGAACGATTTGCGGTGACCGACGTGGTGTAGGCGAGGCTCCAGCCGTATCATCGGCGTCAGCATCCGCCGTTTTCTCTGCTGCAACACCCGTCGGATGCCGGCTCGCCAGGACCATAGTAGGCGTTCCAATTGGCCCGTTGCAATTTGTCGAGGCTAGAGTTTGCAGGTCCGGACATCACGGCCCCCCGCACGCAAGCATCAGTTACTGTAGGATATACGCAACACTTCTCCTGGCGCGTCCAACAGCGGCAATTTCCGGAAATCACGCTAACTCGCTGTTTTGCAATATGTTAGGAAAGGTTAATGTCCGTATGTTTCTTCCTGTCCTCGCTGGTACAGGCCGTGCTGTTACCAACCTCGAGTGGGCAATCATCGTACTCTTTCGGAGAATAGACATGGGTATCTCAAAGCTCGTCCTCGCTGCCGCCATCGTGGCGATGCCGATGACAGCACAGGCTCAGTACTTTAGTAACGCATCCGTGCCGAATTCGGACGCGACCCCCTTCTGGGACGTGGTCTCTGACGATGACGGTCAGGGCTGCAACATCGGTTACGTGCTCACTGGCGCTGCAACGTCGGCCACGTGCCGCAATTGGAAGGTTGCCGCCGGCTACACGGCTCCGTACAACAACACGACGATCGCCAATGCGTGGTTTGCGCACGCCAACGGCAACGTCAACGCGTCCGTCGGCTTCGCCTTCTACACCGGTGGTAATGCCCAGCTCACCTACTTCGGTGGTCTCGCGGGTGCAGATCCGCTCCGCTCGCTCGTCATCCGCGATCTTCAGACGTACGCGATTCTTTACACGTTCAGCTCGGTGAACACCAGCTACACGTTCACTGGCCCGGGCTACTTCGACATCGGAATCGCGACGTTCACCCCGTCGTCCCCGACTCCCAACTTCTTCTCGTACAGCGCAGCTTCGCCGAACCAGTTTGCTGTGTTTGGCAACGGCGCGTTTGGCGGGAACTCGGCCAGCTGTGGCACGTCGGGCTGCTGGGTTGGCGCGGAAGACAAAGTACGTCCGTCCGATTTCGACTACAATGACGGCTTCCTCCGCATCACTGGAGCGTCCGCCACCACGATCGTACCGGAGCCGTCGTCGATCATCCTGATGGCGAGTGGCCTGCTCGGCTTGGCTGTGACCGCCGCCCGTCGTCGCCGCAACAACGCGTAATCGAGAGCACTGTACCGCAAAAGCAAAAGGCCCTCGGCAATACGCCGAGGGCCTTTTGCTTTTGTACTCGAAGCGGCGGCCTTCGCTTTCGGAAGAATGCGCTAAATGTTCCGCGCCAAGGCCTATTTCTACAGTCGAATCTGATCCCCAACGTTCCCGGTTGCCGACGGCCATGGCCCCAGCGGAACGAACTTCTCGTGACATGTGTGCGGCAACGCATCTACTTGGAGTGAACCGCACCTGGATTACAGGAGACTCCACTTTGTAAGAAGTTGGAGTCGTGGCGAAATCCCGAGCACATCGATTTTGTCCTGAGGTACATGACGGGGCCGTCCGATGGGTCCGTGAGCAGTCGCCGCACCTTCCGTCCGAGTGGGCCGCCATTTCGGCGATTGCGCCGACGTTGGGCTAAACGAGCAGGACGTCGGTGAGCGGTCCGGTCCGACCGGCAGCGACGCCGATCGACTGGCCGCACTCGAGCGCGACAATCGTGAGCTGAAGCGGGCGAATGACATCGTCCGCAAGGCGAGTCCGTCTTTCGCGGCGGCGGGATTCCCCTTCGGGAGCTCGAGCGCCTCACGCGCTGATGTACGCGTTCATCGATGCAGAGCGCGCGCTGTACGGTGTCGAGCCGATCTGCCGGGCCTTAGCGATCGCACCGTCTGGCTACAATGCACATCGCGCCCTCCAGTTGGATCCCCGGAAGCGGCTGGGGCGGGCGCAGCGCGACGACGTCCCGAGTGAACAGATACAGCACGCCTGGGAGCCCAATCATGGCGTGTATGGCGTGCACAAAGTGTGGCAGCAGCTGTTGCTTGACGGGCAGACCGTGGCGCGCTGCACCGCCGCTCGGCTCATGGCCGCCGGGGCCTGCGTGGCGTCGTGCGCGGCCAGCGACGCCGCACGACGATCGCCGACACCACGGCGGAGCTCGCGCAGGACTTGGTGCAGCGGCAACTTCACGCTGAGCGTCCCAATCAGCGGTGGGTCGCGGACTTCACGTACGTCGCGACCTGGCGAGGCTTCGTGTACGTCGCGTTCGTCATCGACGTGTTCTCGCGTCGCATAGTCGGCTGGCGCACGCACACCACGATGCGGACCGATCTGGTGCTCGACGCGTTGGAGCAAGCCTTGCACGACCGTCTGCTCGATGGACACCTGATGGTCCACTCGGACCGCGGATCGCAAGGCGGATTCAATCGGTCGTCGCAACACCTTCAACTAAGAGGTGTGTATGGGGCGACCCGCAGGATGGATGAAGGAATTGACCGGGAGGGAGGCAATGCGCTCTCCGGGGGCTCCC